>NZ_JBEYTW010000012.1:0-156109 GCF_040643275.1 Spirillospora sp. NPDC047418 | reverse complement strand
TCGGTGCGGCCCCTCACCGAGGAGGACGTCCTGCGCCAGACCCGCCGGGCCCGCTATCTCGCCGGGCGCCGCGGCGGGCTGCTCCACGACGGATCCGGAGAAGGAGAAGGCGGGCGGCGGCACGCTGCAGAAGGCCAAGGACGCCGGCTCCATCACCGTGGGCTTCGCGAACGAGGCGCCCTACGGCTTCACCGACAAGTCCGGAAAGCTGACCGGTGAGGCGCCGGAACTGGCCCGCGTCATCTTCAAGACCCTCGGCATCGACGAGATCAAGGGCGTCCAGGTCGACTTCAGCGGGCTCATCGCGGGCCTCAACGCCAAGCGCTTCGACGCGATCGCCGCCGGCATGTTCATCAACCCGGAGCGGTGCGCGTCCGCGGCGTTCGCGAACCCCGAGTACGTCGCCAAGAGCGCCTTCATGGTCAAGGAGGGCAACCCCGACGGCCTGAAGAACGAGAAGGACCCGGCGGCCAAGGGCGTCAAGGTCGGCGTCCTCACCGGCGCCGTCGAGGCCGGCTACGCCGAGAGCACCGGCGTGAAGAAGGGCGACATCAAGACGTTCGCCGACCAGGCGAGCGCCTACGAGGGCCTCAAGGCCGGCCGCGTCGACTGCATCTGGCTGACCCGCATCTCGCTGGCCGACCTGCTGTCCAAGCACAAGGGCGAGGGCTTCGAGGTGACCGACGCGTTCACCCCGGTCATCGACGGCAAGGAGCAGCTCGGCGCCGGCGCGTTCGCGTTCCGCAAGGCCGACTCGGACCTGGTGACCGCCTGGAACGGCGAGCTCGCCAAGCTCAAGCAGCAGAACGGCCTGCTGCCGATCCTGCAGCCCTTCGGGTTCACCCAGGACGACATGCCGGGCCCGGACGACACCGCCGCCAAGTTCTGCAAGGGCTGATCGCCCGTGTCCGACGTCCTCGACAGCTACCCCCAGTGGCTGGACGGCGCGTGGGTCACGGTTCGGCTCACCCTGCTCGGTGGCGCGCTGGCGCTGGTGCTCGCCCTGCTCTTCGGCATGGCGGGCACCTCGCGCCACGCGGGGGTGCGCGTGCTGAACCGGGTGTACGTCGAGTTCTTCCGCGGCAACGCGACCCTCGTCCTGCTGTTCTGGTTCTTCTACGCGCTGCCCCTCCTCGGCCTGCGGCTCGCGACCACGTTCGCGGCGGTGCTGGCGCTCGGCCTGAACGTCGGCGCCTACGGCGCGGAGGTGGTGCGCGGCTCGATCAACGCGGTCCCGAAGGCGCAGTACGAGGCGACGATCGCGCTGAACTTCACGCCGTTCCAGCGGATGCGGCGGGTCCTGCTGCCGCAGGCGTTCGCGCTGATGCTGCCGCCGTTCGGGAACCTGATCATCGAGCTGATGAAGGGAACGGCCATCGTGTCCCTGGTCGGCCTCGTCGACCTCACCAAGGTCTCCAAGAACGTGCAGGGCTTCACCGGCGAGACCGTGGCGGCGTTCTCGGTGGTGCTCGTCCTGTACTTCATCATCGCGCAGGTGCTGCAGCTGTTCGTCCGCTACGCCGAACGGCGCGTGGACCGCATGCTCGGCCGCCGGCCGTCGCGTGAACCGGCCCTCGGGACGGTCGCGGCGGGCGCGCCCGGGGCGGGGGTGGGCTGATGCAGTGGGACTGGCAGTACTCCGGGGACATCCTCCCCGACCTGCTGGACGGCCTGCGCTACACCGTCATCGCGACGCTGCTCGGCTACGTGATCGCGCTGATCCTCGGGCTGGTGTGGACGCTGCTGCGCCGCACCCCGAGCCGGGTGTTCAACCAGGCGATCCGGTGGATCACCGAGTTCATCCGCTCCACCCCGCTGATCCCGCAGCTGTACTTCGTGTTCTTCGTCCTGCCCGCCTGGGGCGTCACCATCGGGCCGCTGACCGCCGGGATCATCACCCTCGGCGTCCACTACTCGACCTACACCGCCGAGGTGTACCGGGCGGGGATCGCCGACATCCCGCGCGGCCAGTGGGAGGCGTGCACCGCGCTCAACCTGCCGAGGTCGCGGGTGTGGCTGGACGTGATCCTGCCGCAGGCGATCCGCCGGGTCATCCCGACCCTCGGCAACTACCTGATCGCGATGTTCAAGGACTCGCCGATGCTGATGGCGATCAACGTGGCGGAACTGCTGTTCATGGCCAACAAGGTCGGCTCGGTGAGCCTCGAGTTCGTGGAGCCGATGACCATGGTCGGCCTGTTGTTCGTCATCGTCAGCGTCATATCCTCGATACTCGTCCGCCGCTTGGAGAGGCGTTATGCCACCACCTGACACCACACCGGAAACACCCACCCCCGAGGACGGCGGGGCGGACGCCGTCACCGAGAAGGACGCTGTCGCGGGACTGCCGTCCGGCGCCGCGCCGGGGATCCGCTTCGAGAAGGTGGTCAAGCGGTTCGGCTCCAATGTCGTCCTGCGCGAGCTCGACTTCACCGTGGCGCCCGGCGAGCGGGTGACGCTCATCGGGCCGAGCGGGTCGGGCAAGACCACGATCCTGCGGCTGCTGATGACGCTGGAGACGCTGGACGAGGGCGTCATCTGGATCGGCGACGAGACGCTGTGGCACATGGAGCGGGGCGGCAGGCGCGTCCCGGCCGGCCACAAGCACCTGCACGAGATGCGCAAGCAGGTCGGCATGGTGTTCCAGCAGTTCAACCTGTTCCCCAACATGAACGTGCTCCGCAACCTCACCGAGGGGCCGGTGCGCGTGCTGGGCGTGTCGAAGGACGAGGCGGTCGAGCGGGCCCGCGGCCTGCTGGACCTCGTCGGGCTCGCCGACAAGGAGAACGCGCATCCGACGCAGCTGTCCGGCGGGCAGCAGCAGCGGGTGGCGATCGCGCGGGCCCTCGCCATGCAGCCGAAGGTGCTGCTGCTGGACGAGGTCACCTCCGCCCTGGACCCCGAGCTCGTCGTCGGCGTCCAGGACCTGCTGCGCGACATCGCGCGGCAGAGCGACCTCACCATGCTGTGCGTCACCCACGAGATGAACTTCGCCAGGGACATCTCGAACCGGGTCCTGATGTTCGACCAGGGCCAGATCGTCGAGGAGGGGCACCCGGACCAGATCTTCGGCGAGCCGTCCGAGCAGCGCACCCGGGACTTCCTGCAGGCCGTCCTGGCATCGTGAGCAGGGCGCCCCGCAGCGGGCCGTCCTGAGGATCGCGGGCTCGTTCCCGCGCGTCGCCCGCGTCCCCGTCGCCCCGGGGACGCGGGCGACTCCCGTCTCGGCGGCCGATCACCCCGCCCGGTCCAGTACCGAACGTCATTCTGTACCGTGGTACTTACGGACGAGGGAGGCGATGGGCATTTCGACGGGCACTTCGATCGTCGGGCTCGGCATGACCGAGCTCGGCAAGGTGTACGGGCGGAGCCCGCGGCGGCTCGCCGCGGACGCGGTGCGGCTCGCCGCGCAGGACGCGGGCCTCGCGCTCGCCGACGTGGACGGGCTGCTGGTCAGCCACGGGATGGGCGGATCCCCCGGCATCGAGCTGGCCGGCACGCTCGGGCTGCGCGACCTGCGGCTGCTGTCCCAGGTCAACTCCTTCGGCGCGACGGCCGGGGCGATGGTGTCCTACGCGGCGATGGCGGTCCTCAGCGGGACCGCGACCACCGTGGCCTGCGTGTTCGCGGACGCGCCGCTGAAGCCGAAGCAGTCGGCCGGCTCGGCCTACAACCGGGACGCCCGCGAATGGTACGGATTCGGCGGGATGACGGCGGCGCTCGGGCTGCGCAGCGTCAACTCCTTCTACGCGCTCGCCGCCCAGCGGCACATGGCCCGCTACGGGACGACCAGCGAGCAGCTCGGCGCGATCGCCGTGGCGACGCGGGAGTGGGCGTCCCGCAACCCGCTCGCCCAGATGCGCGACCCGATCACCCTGGAGGACCACCAGAACTCCCGCTGGGTGTCCGAGCCGCTGCACCTGCTGGACTGCTGCCTGGTCTCCAACGGCGCCATCGCGGTCATCGTGACCGGCGACGACCGGGCCCGCGACCTGCCCCGTCCGCCCGTCCACCTGTGGGGGTGGGGGCAGGGCCATCCCGGGCACCGCAAGGAGCGCGGCAGCGACTTCGGCCTGACGACCGGCGCCGCCTCCTCGGGGGCGACGGCGATGAAGATGGCCGGGGTCACCCCGGCCGACGTGGACGTGTGCGAGCTGTACGACTGCTACACCTACACGGTCCTCGTGTCCCTGGAGGACTACGGGTTCTGCGCCAAGGGCGAGGGTGGCGCGTTCGCCGCGTCCGGCGCGCTCGGTCCCGGCGGTTCGCTGCCGACCAACACCGGCGGCGGGCAGCTGTCGGCGTACTACATGTGGGGCATGACGCCGCTGTCGGAGGCCGTGATCCAGGCACGCGGGGACGGCGGCGAGCGGCAGGCGCCGTCCACCGACGTGATCCTCGTCAGCGGGAACGGCGGCATCCTCGACCACCACTCCACGCTGATCGTCAGCCCGCACCGGAAGGGGGCCTAGCCGATGGAGATCGGCGTTCTGCGGCGGGACGGGCGCACCGACCCGTTCTTCGACGGCACCGCGTCCGACCGGCTGGTCATCAGGCGCTGCGCGGCGTGCGACCTGTGGTTCGCGCCGGACGCGACCGGCTGCCCGGACTGCGGCGACGAGGACCTGTCCTGGGCGGAGGCGAGCGGCGACGCGACCCTCGTGACCTGGACCGTCCTGCCCAAGGACCCGCCCGCCCAGCTGGCGCTGGTCGAGCTGGCGGAGGGCCCGTGGCTGCACGCCCGCCTGGACGGGGTGGCCCGCGACGACCTCCGCGAAGGCCTCCCTCTGCGCGTCGCGTTCGAGCACCCGGACGAGGGCGAGTCCTACATCCTGTTCCGCCCCTAGACGGTTCCGAGCCCAGACGGTTCCGGCTCTAGACCGAATGACATTCGGTCCGTTAGCGTCGGGGCCATGAACACCGAGGTCTGCACGCGATTCGGCATCGAGTTCCCGCTCTTCGCCTTCAGCCACTGCCGCGACGTCGTCGCCGCCGTCACCAACGCCGGCGGCTTCGGCGTCCTCGGGGCCGTCGCCTACACCCCCGACCGGCTCGAAGAGGAACTGCGCTGGATCGACGACCACGTGCACGGCCGCCCCTACGGCGTGGACGTCCTGGTCCCCGGCAAGATCGACAAGTCGGCGGAGGGCGGCGGCGGCCTCGACGCCATGCTCGCCGCGATCCCGGCCGAGCACTGGGCGTTCCTCACCGGCCTGTTCGAGAGGTACGACGTCCCGCTGCCCGACTTCGAGAAGGCCAAGCGGTCCAACGCGCGCGGCGGCACGCAGGTCACCGCCAAGGGTGCGACCGAACTGATCGACGTGTCGCTCGCGCACCCGATCGGCCTCATCGCCAGCGCCCTCGGCACCCCTCCCCCGCTCATGGTGGAGAAGGCCCGCGCGGCCGGCGTGCCCGTCGCCGCGCTGGTCGGGACGTCCGAGCACGCCCGCCGCCAGGTCGCCGCCGGCGCCGACCTGATCATCGCGCAGGGCGGCGAGGCCGGCGGGCACACGGGCGAGATCTCCACGATGGTCCTGGTCCCCGAGGTCGTCGACACGGTCGCCCCGGTGCCCGTCCTCGCCGCCGGCGGCATCGCCACGGGCCGCCAGATGGCCGCGGCCATGGCCCTCGGCGCGTCCGGCGTCTGGTGCGGCTCGGTGTGGCTCACCACGGAGGAGGCGGAGACGTCCCCGGCCGTGAAGGAGAAGATGCTCGCCGCCACGTCCCGCGACACGATCCGCTCGCGGTCCCGCACCGGCAAGCCCGCCCGCCAGCTCCGCTCCGCCTGGACGGAGGAGTGGGAGGGCCCGGACAGCCCCGGCCCGCTCGGCATGCCGCTGCAGATGATCGTCGCCGAAGGGGCGATGCGGCAGATCACCAAGGTCGCCGAGTCCGGCAACCCCGGCGCCCGCGCCCTCGCCAACTACTTCGTCGGCCAGTGCGTCGGCCTCATGAACACCGTCAAGCCCGCCCGCCAGGTCGTCTACGACATGGTCGAGGACTTCGCGAACGCCGTCGAGCGCCTCAACACCATCACGAGCGAGGACTGAACCACCGCCCGAACCCTCGAACCACCCGGACCGCTTGAACCGGACGCCCCCGGACGGTGATCCGGTCGTCACCGTATGACGCCCGAACGCCCGCGGCCCTACGCTTCCCGGAGCACTGACCCACGTCCCGGAAGGCTGAGCCGCGGGCGACCCCGACCTTCCGAGTCCGGTCGCGGGCTCCTCGCGTTGTTCGACTGGATGTCCGGGCGGCCGCCGTGGCGGCTGAACTTCCGCCCGCACCCCGCCCCCGCCGTCGGCAACGGCGACGAGATCGCCGCGATCGCGCTGGCCGACACGATCTCCCAGCCGCCTACGTGGACGCACACCCGGGTCGCCGTTCGGCCGGCTGTGCTTCCCCCCGCTCCGACCTCGTCCGAACGCTCCAGGCCGCCATTGCCGAACCCCGCCCGGACGGCTCCCCCGCCCCGCCCCCGTACCGCCGCTCCCCCGTCGCCGCCGTCGCCGCCGTCGACCGCTGGAACGAGCAGGCCCGGCTGTTCCGCCGGCAGAGTGGGCCGCTGGGCACCGTCATCCACCACACGGCGTTCGCCCCACCTGCCGTTCCTCATCACCGGCGACGCCGACCAGACCAACGGGTTCTTCCCCCTCGCCCGCAACCTGCTCGGCATCGGCGCGCCCCGCGTCCGCCCCGACGAACCGCTCCTCGTGGACGGCCAGATGGCCCTCACCTACGACGCCCCACTGTCGCCCTCGGCCAGGCCGCGCAGAACGCCTCCACGGGCCTCGGCCTCACCGCCGCCGGACCGGACGACGTGCCAGGCAGCCGCTCCCCCCGCCCCCGCTGACCATCCACCGTGGCGGGGGCGAATCGACCCCGACCATGTCCTGCCGCGGCGCCGGCCCGGCGGGGCGGCAGCGGCGGTCTCCGACGGCGGGGCACCGTCGGCACCGCGCCCAGCGCCGCCCGCGACGGGGGCGGCCAGGGCCGTCGGTTCACCAGGCGCGGCGTCAGCGTGGGCGCGGGCACCGTGTCGATGCCGGTCACCAACATGCCGAGGCCGGTCTGCACCGTGCTCCAGCCTCCCTCGGAAAGGTGGAAATGACCAGAACGCCATCGCCGTGGCCCGCGCCGCCTACAACGAGCGCGCCACCGCCCCGCGGGCGCCTGCCGAACGTGAAACAGCCGAACGCGACGCCATCGCTCGCGGCGTCCTCCCGGCCCGGCGCTAGTCCCAGCGGAGCGGCGGTGGACCCGGGAAGCGCATCCATACCGCGGTCCGCTCCCCGGCCGTCCGCACGCCCCACTCCAGGCTGAGCGCGTCGATGATCCGCAGCCCTCGTCCGTCCTCGGCGAGCGGATCGTCCCGCATCACCGGCCGCGCCCCGCCCGCCCCGTCATCGGTCACCTCGGCGACGACGTCGTCCCTTACGACGGAGAACAGCACCGTCACCGTCCCCCGCCGCCTCGACGCCGTGTGCTCGACCGCGTTCGTGAACGCCTCGTTCACACATGTCTGGACGTCCCCGAGCGACGGATGCCCCTCCCCCAACACGTCCCGCGCGAAGAGTCGCACGTGCTTCGCCGACTGGCGGATACACCCTCAAGACCGCCGGCGCGCACCTCGAACGCTCCCCGTCGTCCCTGAGCCAGATCGAGAACGGCGTGCAATGGCTGCGCCTCCGCGACCTCGGCTTCATCCTCGACCAGTACAACGTCCCCACCGACCTCCGCGCCGCCCTCATGACCCTGGCCGAACAAGACCGGCAACCGGGCTGGTGGGACGCCTACAAAGACCTGGTCAGCCCCGAGGCCCTCGATTACGCATCCGTCGAGGACAGCGCCGCACGGATCATGATTACCGAGACGACCTACATCCCCGGACTCCTTCAGACCGAGGGCTACGCCAACGCCCTCCACCAGCGGCAGGTGCCCGAGAACCCGCCTGAGCAGATCGGACGCT
Organism: Spirillospora sp. NPDC047418; assembly: GCF_040643275.1. Classification (NCBI taxonomy): domain Bacteria; kingdom Bacillati; phylum Actinomycetota; class Actinomycetes; order Streptosporangiales; family Thermomonosporaceae; genus Spirillospora; species Spirillospora sp. NPDC047418. The sequence continues at coordinate 148,137 of NZ_JBEYTW010000012.1, read as the reverse complement.
GGGTGGCCTTCCGCCTTGCCCGGCAGCAACGCCTGCACGGACCGCGCCCGCCACGGCTCGACGTGATCCTCGACGAAGCGGCCCTGCGTCGGATGCGCGGTGGACGGCACATCATGAGGTCACAGCTTCGGCGGCTGCTGAATGAGATGGAGAAGGAGTACCTTCACCTGCACGTTCTTCCGTTCGACACCGATCCGGGCACTGCTTACGGCGGCCACTTCGAGCTTTTGGAGATCGGTGCACCGCCGTTCCTCGGCATCGTGCTGATCGACCATCTGACCGGACGGTGGATCTTGGAAGGAGAGAGGGAGGTCTCGCAGTACAGAGACAAGTTCGAAGAGGTGCGGAGCTCGACACTCTGCGAAACCGCGTCGCACGAGGTGATCGAGAGAATACTCTCGAAGCTATGAGGGGATCAGACCTGTCGGACGCCTGTTGGCGAAAAAGCAGTCATAGCAGCTCCCAAACTCAAGAATGTGTCGAGGTAGCGTCCACCTGGCGTAAGAGCAGCTACAGCGGCTCACAGGCCAGCAGCTGTATCGAGATGACCCAAGCTGCTCGGGTAGTGGCAGTGCGGGACTCGAAGGATCCAGAAGGGCCCGTCCTCACCTTCGCTGCCCGCACCTGGCGCGACTTCCTCACTACGCTCAGGGATCGGCATTCCTCCTTGTAGCCGCTGGTAGCGGGGACGTCGACCTCCCTCACTGCCATGTGGACGCGGTCGGGCGGGAAGTGCGCCTGCCCGGCCCGCGGCCCTGGAGTCGACGGCTTGGCCGCCCGTCCGGAAAATGTGTTGGACGGGCGTCCGTCTCTGGCGATACTGCCCAGGTGGAACTGACGCAGGCCATCAGCGATTGGCGGAGCCGTGGATTCGCCATCCTGCCTTGCTACCTTCCCGACGAGGTGCTGGCCCCGGCGGTCGCCGAACTGGAACTGATGTTCCCTTCGGCCGAAGGATTCGACGATGGCGGGGACCCGCGCCGGGGACGCTTCGTCGGTGACGAGTTCGCCGGAATCGACTCGTTCCCCTTCGCCAGCACGGAGATCAGCCTCCTGGCCGTGCAGGACCGTCTCGTCCAACTGGCCAGGACATTGCTTCATGGCGACGATGTGCGGATCTACTCCGCCGAGGCGTGGGCGAAGTACACCGGGGCGAACGATTACGACCAAGAACTGCACCGTGATTACCTCAACCACACCCTCGTCGTCCCCACTTGTGGGACCGAGCAGCAGCAAGTCGAGATGTTCGTCTATCTGGTCGACGTCCCCGAGGACCTCGGGCCGCCCCACCTGGTGCCGGCCGACCACACCGCGGACCTGCCCGCCAAGCCCAACTGGTATCCGCGCCACGACCCGTCCGGTGCGAGCGACGTTGACGCCGATGCGCCGGGTGGATTCCTGGCTCCGGCCCGCCCGGAACTCTACGAGCGTGAAGTGTCCGCCGCGGGTCCCGCCGGCACCGTGGTGGCGTTCGAACTCGGCACCTTCCATAGGGGCACCGCCGTGACCCGCCCTGGTGGTGCGCGCTACACCATGCACCTCGGATTTCGGCGCGCGGAAGTCGAGTGGAGCAACCGTACGGGCTGGGCGAACCGCAGCCACGACCCGGCCTGGTACCGCTTCGTCGAACGCGCCTCTCCAGCTCAGCTTGAACTGTTCGGGTTCCCACCTCCCGGACATCCCTATTGGACGCCGCACACCCTCGACGGCACAGCCCTTCGCTACCCGGGCCTCGACTTGTCCCCCTGGCGCACCCGCCTGGACACTGCCGTCCGCGATCCGTCCTGGTAAGGCGCATCGACCCCAGCCATCGGCCCCGGCCTTTGGCGCCCCTTTACGGCGCGCGCGTGGCTGGGGTGCTCTTTTTATCGCTTTAAGGGCGGCGCTGGCGGGTGACAGTTGATGTGGCCTTCCGAAGGTGGGCGCGCTCGTTTTCCCTGTGTCGCCAATTGCTGTCACTTTGGTTTCGGTAGGTGGCTGGGGAGTGGTGGTGATCTCCCGGCCCGGCACGTGGTTGCTCGGAAGGGAATGATCAGCTGCGGCGTGGCGGGTGCGCGAAGCGTGGGCGGCTCGCTGCGGTCAGTGGATGAACAATCGCCGCTACTGGCGGAAATTTTCCTGGAAAATAAAAGTGGGGACATAATGTTGTATGTCCAAAATGCCCGGCGATGAAGGTGGCGACTTGAGATATAATTGAGGAACGGATTGAGGGTGGAGGTGACCACCGTGTCCATGTCAGACGAGAGCACTGCGCCCCGGCGTGAATGGGAAGACCGGGAGTGGTTTCCGCCGGGGCCACAACTGGCGGTCTGCCTTTCCGGTGGGAAAAGGCACCTGGCCGAACTGACCGACACCGAACTCCTCCAGGTCGCCGCGGCCGCACGCCGTCAGACCTCCTGGGCGCAGGCCCGGGAGTTGGCCGCCATCGCCGAGCTCACCGAGCGGCGCACCCGGGCCGAAGCCGACGGCGATTCCGACTACCGGACCCTGCCCGCCCGCGAATCCGTCGCCGAGGAACTCGCCGCCGCGCTCACCGTCACCGGCAACACCGCCGCCACATTGGTCCACTTGGCCGAGCGCCTTACCGGTCGGCTCTCCGACACCGGTGCCGCCCTCGAAACCGGGCACCTGGATTTCGCCAAGGCCCGCGTCATCAGCGATCTCACCGACCAGCTGCCCGAACCGGTCGCCCGCAGGGTCGAGGCGGCGGCGCTGCCGAAAGCACCCGCCCAGACCACGGGCCAGCTGCGCCGCGCCATCAAGCGGATCCTTCAGCGGCTCGCCCCCGAGGCGATCGAGGAACGCGAGCGCGAAGCGGTCCAGCAGCGGCGGCTGGAGATCTGGGACACCCCATCCGGCACCACCGATCTGGGTCTGTGCGACCTGCCCGCCGAGGACGCCCACGCCATCTTCAACAAGATCAGCGCCGCCGCGCACGGCATCAGGCATGACGGCGACTCCCGTCCCCTGAACATGATCCGCGCCGACCTGGCAACCCAGCTTCTGCACGGGCACGCCCTCCCCGAGTCCATCAGCAACCTCCTCACCACGGCGAACGAAGCCGCTCCCCCGGCTCTGGCACGCCAGCGCACAGAGGATGTCGAGGAGACCCCGGAACGCGAGGACGAACGTCCGGCGCCCGCGTTCGACGGCCATCCCCACCGGGATGCCACCGATCAGCATCCGGCGGCGCGCCTACCCACTCGTCCCGCCGGCGGCTGCCTCCCAGCCCGGACGGCAGTCCCGCACCCGTACCCCGGCGGCCAAGGACTGGCGGTCATGCCCGAAGGCCGGGTCGACGGCCGACCGGCCGTCGCCGGTGCCGTCAACGGGGCCGCGATCGACGCCATCCGCACCGCACACCCTCCGGGCGGTCAACCCATCGCCACCCACTCAAGCCCGGGGACGCACCATCCAAGCGGCAAAAGCGGCAGTACGCACTCAGGCCCGGGAACACACCCTCCAGGCGATCTGGCCGATTTCACGCCCTCAGGCCCGATGACAGATCAGGTGGCACGCAAACCCGGCGAGCACTCGGGGGCCAGTGTCCCCGACCCCGAAGTTGCTCCGCGCCCGCAGCCGGAGAACGCCGTGGAGTCACGACATCTGCGGTTGGTGACCGCGCCCGAACTGCGGGTCGGCGGATACCTAGCCGCTCCCGGCATCGCTGCCGCCGCCAGGACGCGAGACGACGCGGACTGGGCAGCGGAACTGGCCGGACGACGCCTCGCACACCTGAGCACGCGCACCGCCTCCCGTGACCTGGTCAGCGCCGTGCCGCGCGCCGTGCGACGCATCCATCAGGAACTCGCCCGAGCCCGCGAAGCCGCCTGCCAAGGCGGCGACCAGACGCACGGCCGCCCCGGATACCGTCCGCCCGCCGCGTTGCGCCGGGAGATCGAGGGCCGCCACTCCACCTGCGTGTTCCCGACCTGCAACCAGCCCTCGCACCGCTGCGACCTCGACCACACGGTGCCCTGGCGGCCAGGCGTAACGTGCCGCTGCAACCTCGCCCCGCTCTGCAGACGCCACCACCGGCTCAAACAAAGCCCAGGCTGGACGCTCCACCAGATCTGGCCTGGCCTCCTCATCTGGACCACGCCGTCAGGCACCTGGTACATCGTCCGCCCGGACCTGAAGTAGCGCCGTACGCGCGGCAGCTTGCCAGGTGACCGTGAAACCGCCGTGCTCTGTGGTTTCCCTCAGCCAGTCGCGCCAGAGAGCGTCGAGCGCTTGCCTGACCTCCCGGGCGTTGACGGTCCAAAGGCCGTTGCTCAGAAACTCGAACTCGGGAATCTCGAACTCCCCCGGGCACCGTTTGCGCGGAGGCTGCACGTTCTGCCTCGTCGTAGGCGTCCCGTCGGCTCTGATCAGCGGTCGCCCAGTCCTCAACGCTGGAGAACGGCCATCGGGAAAGGGACGCGGCTCGGCCGTGTACGTGATCCCGACTTGGCCACGTGCGGGGCGGCAGGTCGAGGCGGTCAGGCCCAGGCTCGGCAGCGCACCCTCGGCGCCCTCGCGGTCCTCACTCCAGCAGGTCTGCCGCAGCACGTTCAGCATCACCAGCGTGAACCGCTGCTTCTCCCACCGCACGAAGGGGTTGGGTTGGTGTCACGGCTGCGGCCTAGGCTGATCATGTGTCAGTGGATCTCATCGCAACTGTTCGTGACCCGGTCGCGTTGGCTGAGGTGCTGGAGACCGAGCGCGGCGTGCTGAAGGTGCTGTTGGCCACCGATTCGCTGCCTGATCTGGTGGTTGTCGAGGGCCGCGAGTATGAGCGTGGGGTTCAGGTTGCGCCGGGTCATCCGATGGCGGCCGCGGAGGTTGCGGCGGTGATGGTCGCTGAGGCCATTCCCCCCGGGCCTGATGGGGTAGCCGGGTCTCGCTTCTTCGAGTTGGATGTGGCCGGGTTCGAGGAACGAACATGGATCATGTTGTTCGACTTTCACTATGAGGATGGTGAGTGCGAAGGCGGTTGGCCGGTGCAGGCTTTGGCGAGCCCCACTCGCTCATGTGTAGGGGTGGTTGTTGCTGCGGGATTCGCCCTGGCTGCGGCCATCGAGGGGCGTGGCGAGTTCACCGACGAGACCCGGATGTTGCGGCCACCGGTCGACGACCCTCGGCGATTCATCGAGCAGACGCGGCTTCGAGAGCCAGGCGACGACTTCGCGGCTCAGTGCGAGAAGTTTCTGCGCCAGTTCCCCGATCTTGGAGGATGGCCGCCGGATCGTTGCGTCAGCCGTAGTTGATCACCTCTGCGGGGCGGACGGATAGGGCGGTCGAACAATGTGCGGGAGTGGCTTGCCCCGGCGTGGCTCGGAACTCGCGAGGTGCTGGGCCGACTGGGGTGGCGGCGTCCGCGAGGCGGTGGAGGAGCTGCGCGTTCGTCGTCGGTGAGCGGATGGCAGCGAGCATGCGCTGCGGATCTCGATGGTGTGGACGGTTGCGCGGGAAGTAGCCGGCCAGGCAACGCCTATAGCGGTCCTGGGCAGCGGCCGCCGGGTCGGGCAAGTCGAACCACTCGAACTCGTAGCCCAGAGCGACGCATTGTCCGACACCGCGCGCTCCTGTGCCAGAGAGTTTTTGTTCGCGCGGCAGGACGGGATGTTCGGTCACCATTCGGGTGCTGCGAGGGCGCGGACGGCGGATGGGCTTCGGGGTAGCGTCTGGGGGACGTCCTGCAATTGAGGGAGGCGCTGTGGCCGGGGGCGATGAGGGGTGGGGCGGGGCGTTGTGGGCGGCCGCCGATCTGCTCACTCCGATGGCCATCCGGGTGGCGGCGACACTGCGGCTGGCCGATCACATCGCGGGTGGCGCGCGGACGGGTGAGGCGCTCGCCGTGGCGGTGGGCGCCGAGCCCGATGCGCTGGGACGGCTGCTGGGGCATCTGGTGACCGCCCGTGTGCTGGCCGGTGAGGGTGATGGCGTCTACGGCCTGACGGCCCTGGGCGAGCAGCTTCGCGACGATCATCCGGGGGGCTTGCGGGCCTGGCTCGACCTGGAGGGGGCCATCGGGCATGCCGACCTGAGCTTCGTCGAACTGCTGCACACCGTTCGTACCGGGGAGCCCGCTTTCCCGCGCCGTTTCGGCCGGACGTTCTGGGACGACCTGTCCGCCGACTCGGGGCGTGCGGCGTCGTTCGACGCGCTGATGGGCGGGCGGCTGGCGGAGGAGATGCCCGCTCTCGCCGCCGCCTACCCCTGGGGCGGCCTCGGCCGCATCGTCGATGTGGGTGGCGGCGATGGCAGCCTGCTGATCGCCGTCCTTCGCGCCCACGAAGATCTGCGGGGGACGGTGATCGACCTCGCCGGGCCGGTCGCGCGGGCCGAGGAGGCCATCGCCGACGCCGGTCTGGGCGATCGGGCCGATGCCGAGGTGGGCAGCTTCTTCGATCCCCTTCCTGCCGGGGCGGGCGGGTACCTGCTGTCCGGTGTCCTGCACGACTGGGACGACGAGCACGCCGCCCGCATTCTGCGGCGGTGCGCCGAGGCGGGCTCGGGGACGGGGAAGGTGCTCGTCGTGGAGAACGTCGCCAATGTCGAGGGCTCCACGCGGGACACCGAAGGCGATCTGCGCATGCTCTGCTATGTCCGCGGCCGGGAGCGAACCCTCGGTGAACTGGGCGAGTTGGCCGCGTCGGCCGGTCTGCGGGTCGGCTCGGTCAGGCCGGGCGGGCAGCACTCGATCATCGAGCTGGAGCCGTCCCGCTGACGCCGGTCCTCGCCGGAGAAGCGCTCCCACGCGGACTGGCGGGTGATGCCCAGTGCCGCACCGATCCGGGCCCAGGTGCAGCGGATCGTCATGGCGCCTCCCGTCCGTCAGGGGAAGCCTGACAAGCGATCACTGCGTGGGACGATGGTGCGATGCCCGTTCCCGAGCCCATCGCCGTCGACGCACCGGGGCCGGTCGTGCGGCCGTGGCTCACGCAGTGGTGGCTCGACCTGGCGTTCGTCCACTGGGCCGTCGAGCCGCGACGGGTGGCGCCGCTGCTGCCGCAGGGCGTCGAACCCGACACGCTGGACGGGGTCACCTATGTCGGGCTCGTCGCGTTCTGGATGCACCGGGTCGGGTGGCTCGGGCTGCCCGGCATTCCGTACCTCGGAACGTTCCCCGAAACGAACGTCCGCCTGTACTCGGTGGACGCACAAGGGCGGCGGGGCGTCGTGTTCCGTTCGCTGGACGCGTCGCGGCTGCTGCCCGTGGCGATCGCGCGGGCGGGGCTCGGGATGCCCTACCAGTGGTCGCGCATGTCCGTCCGGGCCCGCAAGGACGTCATCACCTACACCAGTTCGCGGCGGTGGCCGGGGCCGCGCGGCGCCCGCAGCCGGATCGACGTGCGGATCGGCGAGCGGGTGGACGAGCCGTCCGAACTGGAGCATTTCCTCACCGCGCGCTGGGGCATGCACAACGAGGTCCTCGGGCGGGTGCGGTTCCTGCCGAACGTCCATCCGCGGTGGCCGCTGCACCGGGCGACGCTGCTGCGCTGCGAGCAGGACCTCGTGGCGGCGGCGGGGCTGCCGGGGCCGCTGGGCGAGCCGGTCAGCGTGCTGTACTCGCCGGGCGTGCCGGTGCGGTTCGGCCTTCCGGCCGGCTGATCAGACGGCCGAGCGGCCGGGGAAGCGCATCACCGGGTTGCTGCGTCCGGCCAGGAGGAGGACGAGCACGATCCCGGCGGCGGCCCAGACCGCCAGGACGACCAGGGGCCGGGTCAGGTCGTTGCCGTCGAAGTAGACGGCGTTCCGGACGGCCTCCGTGCCGGCCCAGTTGGGCAGCCAGGGGCCGACGTCCCGCCAGAACCCCGGCAGCATCTGCAGCGGCCACGGCCCCCCGGCGGACGGGTTGCCGAGCACGACGAACACCAGGATCGCCAGCGCCGTCCCGATGATGCCGAGCAGGCTCTCGGCGGCGGCCGTCGCGACCGCGACGGCGAACACGCAGAGGGCGCCGACGCCGGTGAGCAGCCAGGGACGGCCGGGCAGGTAGCCGTAGCCGGTCTCCACGATCAGCGTCCCGGCGGCGCCGATGGCCGCCGAGTACACCGCGAAGGCGAGCAGGCGGGCGACGGCGTCGTGCAGGGTCATGGCCGCCATCCCCCGGTAGAGGCCGACGATCGCGGCGACCAGGTAGCCGCTGACGATCCACGCGATCACCAGGTAGAACGGGACGAGCCCCTCGGAGTCCCCGGGGTCGGCGGGCACCACGTCCCGCACGGACAGGGTCTGCCCGCCGGACGCCGCGACCTGCGCGAACGCGCCGCGCAGCAGGCCGCTGGTGGCCGGGCCGAAGGCGGTGGTGACGAGCAGCCGGCCCTGCCGCGGGACGTAGGCGCCGTAGACGTCGCGGTGGCGGATCGCCCGCTGCGCGGCCTCGGCGGTCGGGTACGCGCGCGTGTCGAACGTGTCGCCCTGGCGGTCCAGCGTGGCGCCGATACGGGCGGCGGTGTCCGGCGGGCCGACCACGGCCACCGGCACCCGGTGCGGGTGCGGCGCGTGGAGCCCGCCCACGTAGGACGCGATGAACGCCGTGCCGAGCAGGAAGACGGCCACCATGAACAGCGCGGTGACCGGATAGGAGACACCGCGTTCGGGCCGAGGCGAGCCGCTCATTGCATATGGCTACCCATACCTCACGTTCCGTAACGGCGGTTGCGTACACGGAGGCTCGGATGGCTGATCGTCGAGCACCTCACCCTGCCGGAGGTGTTCCCCGAGGACGGGATGCGGGACCTCGTCGCGCTCGCGGTCGAGCGGGCCCTCCCCCGCTAGGACAGCGGGCGGCCCGGCCCCTTCTTGATCTGCTCGATGAACAGCTGGGCCAGGGCGTGCTGGCCGGCGACCGTCGGGTGGTAGCTGCGCGGCTCGGCCTCCAGCGCCGGCAGTTTCACCGCGAGGCCGTTCATATAGGCGTTGGCGCTGCCCACCTCGTGGCCGGCGAACGCGCTGTAGGCGTCGACGAACTCGACGCTGCCGTGGGCGCGGGTCGCGGCCTTCCGCGCGTCGGCCTCGGCGACGGACTGGCGGATCAGCTGCCCCAGGTCGTAGGCGCGGGCGTTCAGCCAGCGCTGGTCCGACACCGTGATGTTGTCCCCGTCCACGCCGCTGACCTCGGAGAACGCCTTCGGGTAGCCCATCACGATCACCCGCGCGTTGGGCGCCCGCGCGGTGATCTTCGCGAGCAGGGCCGGCAGGGACTGGCGCAGCTCGGACATCTTCCCGGCGATCTCCTGCCCCTGCTCCGTGCAGCCCTTGCCCCACGGCAGCTTCACGACGCATCCCGCGAGGACCTTGGAGAACCCGACGTCGTTGCCGCCGATGCTGATCGTGACCAGGCTCGTGTCGCGGCCGATGCGGCCGATCTGCGGGGGTTCGCCGCCCCGTCCGTCCAGGACGTCGTCGGTGGTGGCGCCGGAGCAGGCCCAGAACGCGGTGCCCTTGGCGAAACGGAAGGTCTGCGCGACCTCGTGGTAGTACGCCTTGGACGTCCGGTGGCAGCGGGCGAGCGGGTTGTGGTCGGCCGGGGTCGCCTCCGCGCCGACGCCCGCCGAGTAGGAGTCGCCCAGCGCGACATAGGAGCCCCGCGTGGCCGCCTCGAGCGGCGTGGGCGCCCGCGTCGCGGCGACCGGATCGGCCCGCTGCTGCGGGGCGGGCGTGCGGCATCCGCTGCCGAAGACCTCGCAGCGCGCCGCCGGCAGCGCCACCAGCGGCACCGTGGCCAGCACCAGCAGCACCACCAGGAGGACGATCGCGGCCCTCCGCTCGCCGAGGCGGCCCCGCACCCATGCGACCGGGCTGATCATCGTCCTCCTTCGCGTCCATGGGCAGACGTCCGCGGGCCGTCCCCGGTTCCCGCCTTTACATTGTAGATCTCCAATTGGAACGCGTCCGGGCGGCGGCGCGTCCAAGGCATCAACGATAGGTCAGCGGGAGGGACGCATGCTCGCGGCGCTCACCGGCCTCGGCCTCTCCGCCGCGGCCGGCCTCAACGCCTACATCCCGATGCTGGTCGTCGGGCTGCTCGCGCGTTACAGCGACCTCGTGCGGCTGCCGGCCGAGTCCGGCTGGCTCACCGACGGGCGGGTCCTCGCCGGGCTCGGCGTCCTGCTCGCCGTGGAGATCGTCCTCGACAAGGTCCCCGTCGTGGACAGCGTCAACGACGCCGTGCAGACGCTCGTCCGCCCGGCCTCCGGAGGCGCCGTGTTCGCGGCGACCGACGCCGCCGGGCGGCTCGACTCGTCCGCCTTCATGCAGGAGCACCCGTGGATCGGCTGGGGTCTCGGCATCGGCGTGGCGCTGCTCGTCCACGCGACGAAGGCATCCGTGCGGCCCGTGGCGAACGCGGGGACGATGGGCGCCGGGGCGCCCTTGCTCAGCACGATCGAGGACGCCGCCTCCCTGGTGATGAGCGTGCTGGCGATCCTCGCGCCAATCATCGGGCTCATCGCCGTGCTGCTGGCCGGGTACGCGGGCTTCCGCCTGCTGCGGCGCCGGCGGCGACGGCGGGCCGCTAGGCGGTCGGCGGCCGGACGGTCGGCTCCCGAGCGGTCGGCGCCCACATGACGACGCGCGGCCCGAGGTCGTGCAGCCCGGCCTCGATCTCGGCGGCCCAGTAGGACCTGATGCCCGGCCCCCACCGCTCCGCGGGCAGCTCCGCGAACCCGTGGCGGGCGTACCAGGGGCCGTTCCACGGGACGTCCCGGAAGGTCAGGAGGCTGACGCCGGGTGAGCCTGCCGCCGCCGCGCGCGCCCTGACCGCCGCCAGCAGCCGGGCGCCGATCCCCCGCCCGGTCAGGCCGCCGCGCACCGAGATCTGCTCCAGGTGCGCGGCCCCGTCGACCTCCTCGACCGCCGCGAAACCGACCGGCGGGTCGCCGGCCACCACGATGTCGGCGGCCTTGCCGGTCAGCTGCTCGATCACCGTCGGGCCGGGCGGGAACACGATCCCGACCCCGGCGAACATCGGATCGCCCGAGTTCTCGATGTCCGCCAGTCCCGGCAGGTCCGCGGCCCGCGCCGGCCGAACCTCGTAGTCCATCCCGCGATCGTAGGCCGCGCCCCCGTGCGGCGGCCCCCGATTTACCGACCGGCCGCCGGGCCGGTGGGCAGTGCCGCCGCGTCCCAGAAGCCGGCGTAGCGGCCGCCCAGGCGCAGCAGCTCCGCGTGGTCGCCGGCCTCCGCGATCCGGCCGCCGTCCAGGAAGGCGATGCGGTCGGCGCGCCGGACCGTCCGCAGCCGGTGCGCCACCATCACCACCGTCCGGCCCGCCATCAGGTGCTCGATGCCCTCGTGGACGGCCGCCTCGTTCACCGGGTCCAGCGCGGACGTCACCTCGTCGAGCAGCACGACGGGGGCGTCCTTCAGCAGCGCCCGCGCGATCGACACGCGCTGGCGTTCGCCTCCGGACAGCAGCGCGCCGCCCTCGCCGACGGGTGTCGCCCATCCCTCGGGCAGCCGCTCGACCACCTCGTCCAGCCGCGCGGCGGCCGCCGCGGCCCGCACGTCGGCCTCGCTCGCGCCGGGACGGCCGAGGCGCACGTTCTCCTCGATCGTGCCGTCGAAGAGGTAGACGTCCTGGAAGACGACGGCGATCTGCTCCATCAGCACGCCGGTGCTGATGTCGCGCACGTCCACGCCGCCCATGCGCACCGCGCCGGCGTCCACGTCGTAGAAGCGCGCGAGGAGCTGGAGCAGGGTGCTCTTGCCCGCGCCGGACGGGCCGACGACGGCGAGCCGCTGCCCCTCGGGGACGGTCAGCGACAGGCCCCCGAGCACCGTGCGGCTCCCATGCCGGAAGGTGACCGCCGCGAACTCCAGGTCATGGCGTGCGGGCCGGACGGGTTCGCGGGGCTCGGGCAGCGGCTCGGTGCGCAGGACCGCGTCGAGCCTCGCCAGCTCGGCGCGGGCGGCGCGCAGCCGTCCGCCGACCTCCGACAGCGACAGCAGCGGGTCGGCGCAGCGGGCGGCGAGCACCAGGAGCGCCAGGACCTCGGCCGCGCCGATGTGCCCGCCGAGCGCGAGGTAGGCGCCGAGGACCAGCATCACCGTGAAGATCGCCTGCACGACGAGGCTCAGGCCGAGGGTTCCGGGCAGCGCCGCCAGCACCGAGCGGCGGGACGCGCGGCGCAGGCCGTCCAGCGAGTCATCGAGCAGCCGGAAGCGCTCCGCGGTCCGGCCGCCGGCCCGCAGCACCGGCTGCGCCTGGAGGTACTCGATGACGCGCCCGGTCGCCTCGTGGCCGCGCACGTGGTGCTCCTCGTCGGCCGCGGCCATCGAGCGTCCCGTCCAGACCTGGACCGCCGCCACCACCGGGACGGCGGCCAGCGCGGCCAGCCCCATCCGCCAGTCGAACGCGAGCATCACGCCGACGATCGCCAGCGGGGTCACGCAAGCGGAGACGAACGGGGCCAGCATGTGCGCGATCACGCTCATCGCCTGCAGGACGCCCCGGCTGGCCAGGACGGACACCTCGCCGACGCGGCCTCCGCCGTACCAGCCGAGGGGCAGACGCGCCAGGTGGTCGCCGAGCCGGTGGTACATGCCGTGCAGCAGCCGCGTCGCCGTGAGGAAACCGGACAGGTCGGCTGCGAAGCGCAGCACCGCGTACGCGGCGACCGCGACGCCGAAGGCGATCAGCCAGGGCCAGGCATCGCCCGGCGTGCTCCCGAACAGCTCCCGCAGGACGGGGACCAGGAGCGCGCAGGACAGCCCCTCGGCGATCGCGGTCACCGTCATCAGGGCCACGGTGCGGCGCACGGGCGAGGCGTACTCGCGTCCCAGGACGCGCAGCAGCATTCGGATCATCGGGGCTCGGCTCCTCGCAGCTCGGCGTCGCGGTCCTCGATCTCGCCGGCCTCCGCCGACCGGTGGGTGCGCCAGAGCGCGGCGAACCGCCCGCCGCGCGCGAGCAGCTCGGCGGGCGCGCCGCGCTCGACGATCGAGCCGCCGTCCAGCACGACGACGGTGTCGGCGTCGGCGATCGTCTCCAGCCGGTGGGCGATGACCAGGACCGTCCGGTCGCCCTTCGGCTCCGCCAGGGCCCGGCGCACCGCCCGCTCGGTCTGCGGGTCGGCGAAGGCGGTCGCCTCGTCCAGGACCAGGACGGGCGCGTCGGCGAGCAGCGCGCGGGCGAGCGAGATCCGCTGCGCCTCGCCGCCCGACAGCCGGGCCTCGTCGCCGATCACGGTGTCGTAGCCGCGCGGGAGCTCCAGGATGCGATCGTGGATGTTCGCCGACCGGGCGGCGCCGACGATGTCGGCCAGGTCCGCGTGCGGGACCGACAGCGCGATGTTGTCGGCGACCGACGCGCGCAGCAGCCGGACGTCCTGGAAGACGAACGAGACCCTGCGGTACAGCTCCCGGCCGCCGATCTCGCGCAGGTCGGCACCGCCCAGCGTGACCCGGCCGTGGGTGGGGTCGAAGAACCGCGGCAGCAGCTGGACGAGCGTGGACTTCCCGCTCCCCGACGGCCCGACGACCGCCGTGAACGTCCCCGGTTCGAGGACGAGGTCGATCCCGCGCAGCACCTCGCGGCCCGCGTCGTAGCCGAACCGGACGCCGCGCAGCTCCACCCGGTGCCCGCGCGGCGCGACCGGGTGCGCGGGCTCCGGCAGCGGCTCGACGGCGAGCACGTCCCGGATCCGGCCGACCGCGCGGCGGGCGGCCTGCATGTCGTCGAAGCCGTGCCCGAGCGCCTCCACCGGGGCGGTCAGCCCGAGACCGAGCAGCAGGAACGGCAGCAGGTCGGCCGGCGCCATGCCGCCGCCGGTGATCAGGGCGGTGCCGCCGGTCAGCACGGCCAGCAGCACGAACGGCGGCGAGAGCACCACCTGCATACCGGCGGCGACGCCGGCGAGGCCGCGCACCATCCGGGCGAAGGAGCCGACGAAATCATCGACGGCGGCGGTGAACCGGCGGTGGGCGCGCTCACCGCCGCCGAACGCCTTCACCACCGAGATGCCCTGCACGAACTCGACGGCGGAGTTGGAGATCCGCTCCATGCCGGCGTCGAACGCCCGCTGCTCGCGCAGCCGGGCCGGGGTCATCATCAGCGGGACGAGCGCGACCGCCAGCGCCACCGGGACCAGCGTGATCAGGGTGAGCCGCCAGTCGACGGTGAACAGGTAGACCAGCGACACGAGCGGCACCACGAACGCCGAGACCATCTCGCCGGGGGTGTGGGCGATGAGCGGGTGCACGGCGCTCACGTCGTCCCCGACGACCTTGGCGAGCTCGCCGGTCCGGCGCCGGGAGAACCAGCCGATCGGGACGAGCCCGAGCCGGGCGGCCAGCCGGCGGCGGAACGACAGCTGCACCCGGCCGTCGAGCAGATGCCCGATCCCCGACGACGCGGCCGTGCACAGCAGCCGGACGCCCAGCCCGGCCGCGCCGGCGGCCACGGTGAGCCAGACGCGGCCGTGGTCGGCCGGGCCGGGCGCCAGCAGCGTCCGCCCGAGCTCGGCGACGGCGAGCAGCGGCGCGAGGCCCGCGACCGCACCGGCCACCTGGAAGACCACGACGGCGGCGAAACTCCGCACGAAGGGGCGCAGCAGCCCCGGAACGGTGCCGCTCACCGTCCCGCCGCCCGCTTCTCCAGCCGGCTGCCGCGCGGCAGGGTGACGGCCATGATGGTGCTGGGGACGTCCAGCTCGATGCGGTGCCAGCGCCCGCGCGGGACGACGGCCGCGGTCCCGGCCGTCAGCCTGATCTCCTCCTCCCGCCGCCCCGCCCGCTCCGGGCGGAGGTAGAGGCGGATCTTGCCGATCAGGCAGGACACGACCTCATCGGCCTCGGGGTGCACCTCCCAGTGGTCGGCATGGACGTCCGCGCCCGTCTTGGCGTGGAGCGCCGTCAGCCGCCAGCCGTCCTCGTCCGGGGCGGCCGCCGCTCCCCCGGTGTGGATCGTTCCGCCCTGCCTGAGGTGGACGGCGGACCCGAAGAGATCGATCGGGGTGACGGTCATGCCGGCAGTCCTTCCTGCGGAACGGGCTCGGCGGGCGGGTCCGTCCGGGGCAGGACGGTGAGGGCGATGAGGAAGGCGGCGGCCAGCAGGACGGCGCCGAGGCTCAGGCCGAGCGCGTACCCGTCGTTGAGGGACGCGGGCGTGACGGCGGGGCCGGTGCGGTCGTGGGCGGCGGTGCCGAGGGCCGCCAGCCCGAGCGAGGCGCCGATCTGGCGGGAGCTGTTGAGCAGGCCCGAGGCGACACCGGTCTCGCCGGGGGCGACGCCGGCGGTGGCGGTGGCGACCAGCGGCCCCAGGCAGAGCCCGAAGCCGACGCTGGCGACGAGCGAGGGCCCGAGCACGTCGGTGGCGTAGGCGCCGTCCGCGCTGAGCAGCCCGAACCAGGCGAACCCGGCCGCGGTCAGCGCCGCGCCCATGGCCAGCAGCGTCCGGGGCGCCAGGCGGTAGCCGAGTCTGACGGCTAGCACGGCGCCGACGATCACCCCGAGGGCGAACGGCACGAACATGACCCCGGTCATCGCCGCGCCGTGGCCGAGCACCTGCTGCAGGTAGAGCGACATGAAGTAGAAGGACGAGGCCATGGCGGCGCCGACCAGCAGGTTGTAGGCGTTGGCTCCGGTGACCGAGCGGTTGGCGAACAGGCCGAGCCGCACCAGCGGATCGCGGGACGTGCCCCGCTCGACGAGGACGAACGCGACGAGCAACGCGGCGGCGGCCGCCAGGACCGTCACGGTGACGGGCGACGTCCACGAGTACTGGCCCGTGCGGACGACCCCGAACACCAGCAGGGTCAGCCCGCCGGTGGCGAGGACGCCGCCCAGTATGTCCGGGCGCCCGCCGGGCGCCGCGACCGGCGCGGCGGCGACGCCCCGCCACGCCATGGCCAGCGCGGCGGCGGCCATCGGCACGTTCACGAACATCACCCAGCGCCAGCTCGCGTACTCGGTGAGCATGCCGCCGATCAGGACGCCGAGGGCGCCGCCGGCGGCGTTCGTCGCGCTCCAGATCCCGAACGCCCGGACGCGGGCCCGCCCCCCGGGGAACGCCTCGGTCAGCAGCGCCAGCGCGGCCGGGGCCAGCGCGGCGGCGCCGACGCCCTGCGCGGCGCGGGCGGCGACCAGGTGGCCGGGCTCCTGCGCGAACCCCCCGGCGAGCGACGCGAGGCCGAACAGCCCGAGCCCGAGCAGCAGGACCCGCTTGCGCCCGTACCGGTCGGCGGCCTTGCCGCCCAGCAGGAGCAGCCCGCCGAAGGCCAGCGCGTAGGCGTGGATCACCCAGGTCACGCCGACCGCGCCGAAGCCGAGGCCGGCGCCGATCTGCGGGAGCCCGACGTTCACGACCGACAGGTCCAGCGACACCATGAACTGCACGACGGCCACCGCGGCGAGGACGAGCCCCGGCCGGGAGCCCGCCGCGGCGGCCGGCGCCCTGCCCGCCGATTCCCTGCCCGCCGATCCCCTGCCCGCCGATCCCCTGCCCGCCGATTCCCTGACCGTCATCGCGGCCCTCCCGGGGTCGCGTGCCGGAATCCGTCGTTGTCTGCGATCGTCTGCATGCCGGACATCGTGGTATCCGGGCAGGTCACCCGTCGTCCTGCGAGGGAAGACACCTTCACGCGGCACCGGGGAAGCAGGATCCGCCCGGCTACTTCCCCGGGAGTAGTGACCAGTTGCGACGTTCGGCGGAGGCCCCGGCCAACGGAACGCCATAACCTACCCAAATGAGCTTTATCGGCAGATGGCGGCCGGTTGCCCTGGACGTCCTGCGCGCCGTCGTGGTGGCCGTCCTGCCGACGGTCTTCGTCCTCGCCGCGCCCGGCGCGGGCGTGGCGGACGTCGCGCTCGTGGCCGCCGGCTGCCTCGTCCTCACCCTCCGGGAGCGGGCGCCCCTGGTCACACTGGTCGTCAGCACCGGCTGCCTGCTCGCGGTGGCGGTGCACGTCCAGCCGGGCCCGTCGGCCGCCTTCCCCGTGCTGGTGACGGTGTTCACCGCCGTCCAGGCCGGCCACCGGGCGGCCCCGGCGCTGGCGGCCGCCGCCTTCCTGGGCGCCGACCTCGCGGTGAACCTGCCCGGTTCCGGCGGGGCCCTGGAGGACCTGGAGAACACCTCGCTGCTGCTCGGCTGGTTCGTGGCGGCCTTCGGGGCGGCGGCGGTGACCCGGGCCCGGCAGGCGTACCTGGAGGAGGCCGAGCGGCGGGCCGCCGAGGCCGAGCGCACCCGCGAGGAGGCGGCCCTGCGCCGCGCGGGCGAGGAGCGGCTGCGCATCGCCCGCGAACTGCACGACTCGCTCACCCACAGCATCTCGATCATCAAGGTGCAGGCCGGGGTGGCCGTCCACGTGGCGCGCCGGCGCGGCGAGGAGGTGCCGCCCGCGCTGCTGGCCGTCCAGGAGGCCAGCGGCGACGCCATGCGCGAGCTGCGCGCCACCCTGGAGGTGCTGCGCGACCAGGGCGCCGCCGACGCCCCCGCCAGCGGCCTCGACCGGCTGGACGACCTGGTCGACCGGGCCCGCTCCACCGGCCTGCCCGCCACCGTGACGATCTCCGGTACCCGCCGGGACCTGCCCGCCGAGGTCGACCGGGCCGCGTACCGGATCGTCCAGGAGGCCCTGACCAACATCTCCCGGCACGCCGGCGGGGCGGCCGCCGCGGTGCGCATCGACTACACCGGCGACGGCCTCGTCGTGCGGGTCGACGACGACGGCAAGGCCGACCCGGACGCGCCGCCCGTCCCCGGCACGGGCCTGCTCGGCATGCGCGAGCGGGTCGCGGCGCTCGGCGGCAGGCTGCGCGCCGAGCCCCGCCCCGAAGGCGGCTTCAGCGTGTGCGCCGAACTCCCGCTGGGAGGCCCGGCGTGATCCGCGTGCTGCTGGTGGACGACCAGGCGCTCATCCGCGGCGGGTTCCGGGCCCTGCTGGAGGTCGAGGACGACTTCGAGGTGGTCGCCGAGGCCGCCAACGGCGAGCAGGGCGTCGCGCTCGCCGCCGAGCACCGGCCCGACGTCGCCCTCATCGACATCCAGATGCCGGTGATGGACGGCATCGAGGCGACCCGGCTGATCGCCGCCGACGAGCGGCTGCACGGCGTCCACGTCGTGATCCTCACCAACTACGGCCTCGACGAGTACGTCTTCAACGCGCTGCGCGCGGGCGCCTGCGGCTTCATGGTCAAGGACACCGAGCCCGCCGACCTGCTGCAGGGCGTCCGCGTCGCCGCCCGCGGCGACGCCCTGCTGTCCCCCGCGATCACCCGCCGCCTCATCGGCGAGTACGTCGCCCGCCGCCCCGAGCCCGCCCCCGGCGCGCTCGACGTCCTGACCAACCGGGAACGCGAGGTCACCGCACTGGTCGCCCGCGGCCTGTCCAACGACGAGATCGCCGCCCACATGGTCATCAGCCCCACCACCGCCAAGACGCACGTGAGCAGGTCGATGACCAAGCTCGGCGCCAGGGACCGCGCCCAACTCGTCGTCCACGCCTACGAATCGGGCCTGGTAACCCCCCGCCGCACCTGACCGGGCGCTGACGACGATCTCCATGGCGCGGTGCACCTCGCGGGCCAGGTGGATGAACCGGTGTACCTTCTCGTCCACGTCGGCGAGGTCGGGGCCGTCCGGGCGCAGTGCGGCCCGGACGGCGTCCATCGCGATGTCGCGCTCGTGGAGGGCACCGAGGTAGACCGCGTAGGCGTCGCGGCGATGCTGCCGGCGCCACTGCGCGAACTGCGTCCTGGCCTGGGCCCTGCCGTTGACCACGGCGGCGCCGAGCGTCGTGAGGGAGCCGACGGCGGCGCCGAGGAGTGCGGCGATTCCTGCGTCCATCGGGCAAGTGTGCCTCGGGGGCCGCGCCTCGCCGGGAGCCGGCGGAAATTCGGGTGCGGGCGGGGCGGAGGCGGGTGATGCTCGGGTATGGGCTGGACACTTACGAATGATCTTGAGGGGTTTCTCGCGCGTGCGGGCGGCTTCCTGCGGAGGGATCCCGTCGCGAACGCCGTACCGCTGACCGTGGCCGAGTCCATGCGCGTCCAGGGCCCGGGCCTCCACGGGGGCGCGCTGTTCGGGTGGTGGACGCCGGGTGGGGACGTCGAAGGCACCTTCCTGTGGACGGGCACGCACCCGCCGCTGCTGAACGCGATGCCGGAGCGGGCGGCGCGGGATCTCGCGGACGTGCTGGCCGGACGGGACGCGGTGATCGCGGGCGTCAACGGGACGCCGGCGACCGCCGCCGCCTTCGCGAAGGCGTGGACGCGCCGCACCGGGGTGCCGAGCCGGGTCGGGATGCGGCAGCGGCTGCACCGGCTGGCGCGGCTCGAACCGCCCGACCCGGCACCGGACGGCGCCGGGCGCGTCGCCGTCGACGCCGACCTGGCCCTCGTCCTGGAGTGGTCCGCGCAGTTCCGGCGGGACGCCGGCGGGCCCGGCGCATCGAACCCGGCGGTCACCCGCGGCCGGCTCGCCGAGGGCGGTTTCACCCTGTGGGAGGCCGGCGGGCGGCCGGTGGCGATGGCGGGCCGGACGCCGGCCGTCGCGGGCGTCGCCAGGATCGCGCCCGTCTACACCCCCGCCGGGCACCGCCGCCGGGGGTACGGCGCCGCCGTCACCGCCGCCGCGACCGCGGGCGCGCTGGAGGCGGGCGCCGGCGACGTCGTGCTGTTCACCGACCTCGCCAACCCGACGAGCAACGGCGTCTACCGCCGCATCGGCTACCGCCCCGTCGAGGACCGCGTCCTCCTCGCCTTCGGCTGAGCCGCGCGGGGCCCGGCGAGGAGGTGCTGAGCCGCCGGCCCGGCGGGGAGGCGCGAGCCGCTCGGGGCCGGCGAGGAGGTGTCCGAGCCGCCAGCCGGGCGCGAAGGAACGAGCCGCGCGGTGCCCGGCAAAAAGGTGTCCGAGCCGCGGGCTCGGCGCCTCGCCGTGATCATGGCCGGGCGGGGCGGGCGCGGGGGCGGCGCGGGTCAGCTGACGCCGGCCTCCTTCATGTCGCGGAGTTCGCGCTTGAGTTCCTTGATCTCGTCGCGGAGGCGGGCGGCGAGCTCGAACTGCAGGTCGGTGGCGGCCTGGTGCATCTGGGCGGACATCTGCTCGATCAGCGCCTCCAGCTCCTCGCGGGGCCGGTCGCCGACCAGGTCGGCGGCGTGCCGGCCGACCTCCCCCGAACGGGACGCCGCGCGGGACGCGAGGCCGGGGACGGGGGCCTTGCCGCGGGACTGCTGGCGGCCGGCGCCGCCGATCAGGGTCTCGGTGTCGGCGTCCTCGCGGACGAGGGAGTCGAGGATGTCGGCGATGCGCTTGCGCAGCGCCGTCGGCTCGATCCCGTGCTCGGTGTTGTAGGCCTGCTGCTTGGCGCGGCGCCGGCTGGTCTCGTCGATCGCGCGCTCCATCGACGGGGTGACCGTGTCGGCGTACATGTGGACCTGGCCGGACACGTTGCGGGCCGCGCGGCCGATCGTCTGGATGAGGGACGTCTCCGACCGCAGGAAGCCCTCCTTGTCGGCGTCCAGGATCGCGACCAGCGACACCTCGGGCAGGTCGAGGCCCTCGCGGAGCAGGTTGATGCCGACCAGGACGTCGAATTCGCCGGCGCGCAGCTCGCGCAGCAGCTCGATGCGGCGCAGCGTGTCGACCTCGCTGTGCAGGTAGCGGACCTGGATGCCGAGTTCGAGGAGGTAGTCGGTGAGGTCCTCGGACATCTTCTTGGTGAGGGTGGTGACGAGGACGCGCTCGTCCCGGTCGGTGCGCTCGCGGATCTCGTGGATGAGGTCGTCGATCTGGCCCTTGGTGGGCTTCACGACGATCTCGGGGTCGATGAGGCCGGTCGGGCGGATGACCTGCTCGACGACGTCGCCCTTGACCCGGTTCATCTCGTAGCTGCCGGGCGTCGCCGACAGGTAGACGGTCTGGCCGATGCGGTCGAGGAACTCCTCCCACTTCAGCGGCCGGTTGTCCATCGCGGACGGCAGCCGGAACCCGTGCTCGACCAGCATCCGCTTGCGGGACGCGTCGCCCTCGTACATGGCGCCGATCTGCGGGACGGTCTGGTGCGACTCGTCGATGACGAGGAGGAAGTCCTCCGGGAAGTAGTCGAGGAGGGTGTTGGGCGCGGTGCCGGCGCCGCGGCCGTCGATGTGCCGGGAGTAGTTCTCGATGCCCGAGCAGGTGCCGACCTGCCGCATCATCTCGATGTCGTAGGCGGTGCGCATGCGCAGCCGCTGCGCCTCCAGCATCTTGCCCTGCCGGTCCATCACGGCGAGGGTCTCCTCCAGCTCGGCCTCGATGCCCGAGATGGCGCGCTCCATGCGCTCGGGCCCGGCGACGTAGTGCGAGGCGGGGAAGACGTACAGCTCCTCGTCCTCGGTGATCAGCTCGCCGGTGAGCGGGTGCAGGGTGGCGAGCTTCTCGATCTCGTCGCCGAACATCTCGATGCGGACCGCGAGCTCCTCGTACTGCGGGATGATCTCGATGGTGTCGCCGCGGACCCGGAACGTGCCGCGGGTGAACGCGAGGTCGTTGCGGGTGTACTGCATGCCGACGAGCTGGCGGAGCAGGTCGTCGCGGTCGATCTCCTGGCCGACGTGCAGCCGGACCATCCGGTCGACGTACTCCTGCGGGGTGCCGAGGCCGTAGATGCACGACACCGACGCGACGACGACCGTGTCGCGGCGGGTGAGCAGCGAGTTGGTCGCCGAGTGCCGCAGCCGGTCGACCTCGTCGTTGATCGAGGAGTCCTTCTCGATGTAGGTGTCGGTCTGCGGGATGTACGCCTCGGGCTGGTAGTAGTCGTAGTACGACACGAAGTACTCGACGGCGTTGTGCGGCATCATCTCGCGCAGCTCGTTGGCGAACTGCGCGGCGAGCGTCTTGTTCGGCTGCATGACCAGGACGGGCCGCTGCAGCTTCTCCACCAGCCA
Source organism: Spirillospora sp. NPDC047418 (assembly GCF_040643275.1). Taxonomy (NCBI): domain Bacteria; kingdom Bacillati; phylum Actinomycetota; class Actinomycetes; order Streptosporangiales; family Thermomonosporaceae; genus Spirillospora; species Spirillospora sp. NPDC047418. The sequence goes on along the minus strand of NZ_JBEYTW010000012.1, from coordinate 126,279 downwards.
CGCGACCGTGGCGGTCTTGCCGGTGCCGGTGGCGCCGAGGAGCACCGCATCCCGGTCGCCGCCCTCGATGCGGGTGGTCAGCTCGGCGATCGCCTGCGGCTGGTCGCCGGACGGCGTCATCTCGGTGACGACCTCGAACGGCGCCACGCGGCGCCGCAGGTCGGTGACTGGGCGCATCGGCTCTCCCCTGCTCAGACGTTGTCGCTCCGGCGTGGTCCCTGCTTCCCTGCAACTGTATTCAGGGGGTGCGACATTCCGCGTCCGCGCCGGTCAGGACGCGGGCAGCGGCAGCCGGGCCCGGACGGCGTAGCCGCCCTCGCGAGGCCCGGCCTCGAAGCTGCCGCCGAGGGCCTGCACCCGCTCGCGCAGCCCGACCAGGCCGTTCCCGCCGCTCGGCAGCCGGTACTCGGGCCGGGCGGTCGGCGGAGCGTTGACGATCTCCACCTCGATGGCCTCGGGCAGCAGGCCGAGGGCGACCCGGGTGTCGGCGGCCCCGGCGTGCTTGTGGACGTTGGTGAGCGCCTCCTGGACGAGGCGGTAGACCGTCCGTCCCACGGCGTAGGGCATGGGGCACTCCGCGCCGCGCACCACCAGGTCGACGCGCAGGCCGGCGGCGCCGGACTGGCCGACGAGCTCGCGGACGTGGGCGAGCGTCACCGCCTGCTGGGGCAGGGCCTCCTCGCCCCGGCGCAGCACCCCAATGACGTGCCGCAGCTCCTCCAGCGCCTGCCGCCCCATGTCGCCGATGACGGCGGCGGTCTCGGCGGCGCGGGCGGGGTCGCGGACGGCGATCGCCCGGAGGGCGCCCGCGTGGACGACCATGACGCTGATCCGGTTGGCGACCACGTCGTGCATCTCCCGCGCGATACGGGTGCGCTCCTCGCCCCGCGCGCGCTCCGCGAGGAGGTGCTGTTCGCGTTCGAGCCGCGCCGCGCGCTCCTGCAGCGACACGAGGAGCTGCTTGCGCGCGCCCATGTAGAGGCCGAGCAGGACGGGGACGGCGATGAACGCGATGCCGAAGATCGCCCGCGCGGCGAAGTTCTCGGTCGCGGCCGTCGGGGCCGGGAACACCAGCCCCGCGATGTAGGTGGTGACGGCGATCGTCAGCACCGTCCGGCGGGACGCGCTGTAGGCGGCGAGCGAGTAGAGGATCACCAGCGCGGCGAAGACCCCGGCACCGGTGATCGTCCCGAACACGAGCAAGAACACGGCGAGGCCGACGGGGTGGACGCGCCGCACGATCAGCGTCAGGCCGAGGACGACGCTGCACGCCGACACGACGGACGGCGGCAGCCAGAACCGCTGGTCGGCGAACCACAGGAACACCGAGTCGCCGGCGGCCAGGGACACGGCGAGGAAGATGTCGAGCGCGCGGGAACGGCGGGTCGGCCATGCTTTCGCCAACGCGCCCGCCCACCGGCCCCGCACGTGCATGCGAAAAGCCTATAGCCGGTGGAAGCACGCCCGGTCGCGCAAGTCAACGAACCCCTTACCTGCGGGACTTTTCCGCAGTCCAGGCCCTGTGGTTACGATGACGGCGCCGACCATGCCGTTCGCGGGCCCGCTCCCCTACGCTCCGTGAACGTCTCCGGCGCCGCCGAGGACGCCGACCAAGGGACGGGGTGCCAGCCGACCATGACCCGCTTCACCAACTGGCTCGGGAAGAACGCCGACGCCGTGATCGCGCTGGTCCTGGCGGTGGTCGTCGCGGTGCTGGGGCTCGGGGTGAACCTGCCGAACGAGACCGAGATCACCAACAGCGGGATCCTCGCGGTGATCGGCCTGCTGGCGACGTCGGTGCTGCGGGACCGCGGGCGGCGCATCCCGGTCGAGGCGGAGGTCCGCGACACGCTGCGGTCGTCGTCGGCCACGCTCGGTGAGCTGAGCGCCAAGCTCACGCACATCGAGACGTTCGAGAACGTCCTGTCCGACACCAAGCGCGCGCTGGACGAGACCACGGTCGTCCGCGTCATCGGCGGCGCGCAGGTCGCGCACGTCCTGGAGGAGGCCCGCCGCGACACCGACCGCTGGTTCTTCAAGGGCGGGACGGGCACCTACATCCGCGCGCGGACGCTGCCCGAGTGCGTGGCGGCGGCGCGCAGGGAGCGGCGCACGCTGCTGTTCAGGCTGGAGATCCTCGACCCCACCAACGTGGAGGTGTGCGAGGCGTACGCGCGGCACCGCCGCTCGGTGTCGGAGGGCCCGGACGCGACGGGCGAGCCGTGGACGCTGGAACGCACCCGCAAGGAGGCGTACGCGACGATCCTGGCGGCGTGCTGGCACAAGCAGCGGTTCGCGATGCTCGACATCGACATCGGCCTGGCGCGGACGATGACGACGCTGCGCTACGACCTCGCCGCGTCCCGGCTGGTCGTGACGCGCGACGATCCGCGCGGGGAGGCGCTGGTCGTCGACAGCACGAAGTTCTACTACAGCTGGGTGAGCGCGGAGCTGCAGACCAGCCTGGACCAGGCGCGCCGGGTCCCGGTGGAGCAGGCGAGGCTGGCGCCGCTGGACGAGGAGCCGACCGTCGAGGAGGTCCGCAAGCTCTTCGAGGTGATCGGGATCGACCTCGCGTCCGGCTACACCGACCGGGACGTCATCGAGATCATCCGCAAGGCGCTGCGAGCGAAGGACCCTTACGAGTGAGGTACGAGGAGATCCGCGAGGTGATCCGCGCCGGGACGGCGGCGCGGACGCTGCCGGCGTGGGCGGGGCACGTCCTCGACGATGTCCTGGCGGGCCTCGCGGCGGGCGCGCCGCCCGTCCCGGCGGTGCGCCATCCGCTGGGGTTCCTGTGCCTGCCGGTGGAGCGCAGCGGCGAGTTCGGCGTGTGCCTGCACATCTGGACGCCCGAGGTCCGGCCCGCCTCGGCCACCACGTCGCCGGTGCACTGCCACAGCTGGGAGCTGCTCAGCTTCGTCCTGTACGGGACGGTGCGGAACGTGCGCATGGACGTGGAGGACGCCGGCGGCAGGGCGCCGCAGCAGGTGTTCGAGGTCCTCAGCCATGGCGACGTGGACGAGCTGCGGGCGACCGGGCGCGCCGTCCACTGCTCCCCCGGCCGCTCCACCGCCCACCGGACGGGCGAGTCGTACACCCTGCCCGCGGGCGTGTTCCACAGCACCCTCATCGAGGACGGCCGGGACGCCGCCACGGTCGCGCTGGGCCGGCAGACGCCGGGCGGCGGCGACCTGTCCCTCGGCCCCCTGGACACGCCCACGCACCGCATGCACCGCGCCCGTTCCGACCAGGCCGACACCGAGCGCGCCCTGCGGCGGTCCGCGCGCAGGATCGCCGCCGCCCACTGCTCGGCGCGCCGGTAGGCCGCCGCCGGACCGTACTGGAGAGGCCCGATGAGACCCACCACCCCGCCGGCGGCCCTTCCGGTCGATCTCTCCGAGGCCCGCGGCGTGGCGGTGGGCGCCGCCGAGGCCGCGGGCGCCCTGCTCAGCGCCGGTGCGGGCGGCCCCCTGGACGTCCGGCAGAAGGGCACCGGCGGGGACGTGGTGACGGCGCTGGACACGGCCGCCGAGGAGCTGATCCTCGGGCGGCTGCGGGCGGCGTATCCCGGGCACCGCGTCATCGCGGAGGAGTCCGGTGTGCTGGAGGGGGCGCCCGGCGAGGAGATGGTGTGGCTCGTCGACCCGCTCGACGGCACCAACAACGTGGCGATCGGCATGGCGGTGTACGCGGTGGGCCTGGCGCTGTGCGCGCGCGCCGAGCCGGTCCTGGGCGTCGTCCACGACCCGGTGTCCGGCCGGACGTGGTCGGCGATCCGCGGCAAGGGGACGCTGGGGCCGGACGGAGCGCTCGTGACGCTGCCCGAGCGCCCACGACCGGGCCGGGCGGACAACCCCGTGCTGGCCTGGACGCAGGGGCATCAGGTCAAGTCGGACGACCGGGTGGCGTTCGCCCTGCGCACGACCCTGGAGAAGCGGTGCCAGCGCATCCTCCAGCTGTGGGCGCCGCTGGTGGCCTGGACGATGCTCGCGCGCGGCGACATCGACGGCATCGTCGGCTACATGCCGGAGATCGTGGACCTGCCCGCCGGGGCGCTGCTGGCCGCCGAGGCGGGCGCGGAGTTCCGCCGCCTGGACGGCGGCCCGTACGAGCTGGGCATCGACCGCCCGGCGTCCGAGCTGGGCTTCGTGGCCGCGCGCCCGGACCTCCTCGACCGGCTCCTGGAGACCACGACGGCGATCGCGACGCCCGGCGGCGGCTTCCACGCCCCCTTCTAGGGCGCTCACCCGGTCAGCAGCAGCGCCCCCACGGAGGCCGCGCAGCCCGCGACCGCGAGCACCGTCCCCGTCAGGACGAACTTGCGGATCGGTACGCGCACGTCCCACCGCCGGCACCACTCGAACCACAGCAGCGTGGCGAGCGACCCCCACGGGGTGATGACGGGACCCACGTTCGTCCCGATGAGCAAGGAGAGGAGCTGGTCCTTGTTCGACGCAGGTACGGCCGACTCCCCCGCCACGTACGCGGGAAGGTTGTTGAGGACGTTCGACAGCCCCGCCCCGGAGAACGCCGCCCGGAAGGCCCCCGCCGCATCGCCGTCATGGCCGACGAAGGCCCGCATCACCTCGTCCAGCCCGAACCGTTCGAGCGTGGGGACGACCAGGAACAGCCCGGTCACGAAGACCAGGAGCTGCCACGGGACGAGCGCGGGACGCAGCGCCGACCGGTCGCGCACGGCGAAGGCGGCGACGGCCACGGCGGCGGCGACCGTCGCGGCGATGCCGAGCTGGATCCCGGTGTGCACCCCGGCGAGGATCGCGCCGATGAACAGCAGGCACGCGACCGTGGTGGCGGAGAACAGCGCACGGTCGCGGACCGGCGCGGGGCCGGGCGGGTCGTAGGAGTCCGCGCCGCGCATGCGCCGCCGCCAGTAGAACGCCCACAGCAGCGCCATGGTGACGGCCAGGACGGCCAGTTGCGGCGCCCACATGCGGGCCGCGAACGCGCGGGTCTCCAGGGCCACCCGGTCGGCGGCGAGCAGATTCGTCAGGTTGGACACCGGCAGCAGGACGCTCGCGGTGTTGGCGAGCCACACCGTCGTCATGGCGAGCGGCAGGGTCGCGATCCGCGCGCGCGCCGCCAGCGCCAGCATGACCGGGGTCAGCAGGACGGCGGTCGTGTCCAGGTTGAGGAAGATCGTGGTGGCCGACGCGAACGCCACGCACAGCAGGAACAGGGCGCCGTAGTTCCCCCGCCCCGCCCGCGCCATCCGCTGCGCGATCGCGTCGAAGACCCCGGCCTCCTTGGTCAGCTCCGCCAGGATGATCACGCTGAGCAGGAACAGCAGCAGCGGCGCGATGCGTCCGATACTGGCCCGCGCGGTGGCGGCGGGCAGCAGGCCGGTGGCGACGAACACGAGCCCCAGCGCGAGGACGCCGATCCGGATCCAGTCGAGAACGCCCAGGGAGCCGGCGGCGCGGCGCACGGTCTGCATCGGGGGCGGCACGGCCGCCATGATCCCATAACGGGCCCGGACGCCGAGATCCGAATGCGGCCCGGCACGCTGGATTCCGGGCCGCGCCGCGCGATACTGGCGGCATGACTCCCCCCGGCGGCCACCCAAGGCAGGAGCGCCCGACCGACTTCTTCGTCAGCTACTCCCCCGCGGACGAGCGGTGGGCGTCCTGGATCGCCTGGCAGCTGGAGGCCGCCGGGCACCGGACGATGATGCAGGCGTGGGACTTCGTGCCGGGGACCAACTTCATCGACTTCATGGACCGGGGCCTGTCGGAGGCCAAGGCCGTCGTGGCGGTGCTGTCGCGGAACTACCTGCGCTCCCGGTACGGGCGGCTGGAGTGGATGGCGGCGCTGCGGGCCGACCCCGACGACCCGGCCCGCAAGCTCGTCACGGTCCGCATCGAGGACTGCCCGATCGACGGACTACTGTCCACGATCACCTACGTGGACCTCGTGGGGATCGACGACCCGGACGAGGCGCGCGGGCTGCTGATGCGGCGCATCCAGGAGGCCCTCGCCGGGCACGCGCGGCCCCTCAACGGCCCCGGGTTCCCCGGCGGCGGCGGTGTGCTCCCCGGCCGTCTGGAGGAGTCCGGCGGGCCGCAGGAGCCGGTCGGGGACCGCCCGGCCCGGCGGGCGCCGGTGGCCGCGCCCGCGTTCCCCGCGGCGGGCGCCGGGCACGAGGCCCGCGAGCGGCTGAGCGTCCTGCACGTCTCGGGCCCCCGGTTCGGCCGGACGCTCGCCGAGCCCGGCGAGCCGACGACGGCGGCCGAGCTGCAGGACCGCGTCTGGAGCGATGTGACCCGCCTCGCCGACTCCGGCGTGCCGCGCCCCGACCTGCTGGTCGTCACCGGCAACATCACCCACTCGGGCAGCCGCAAGGAGTTCGCGGAGGCCTTGTCGTTCCTGACGAGCCTGCGCGCCCTGCTCGGCCTGGAGGCGCAGCGCGTCGTCGTCGTGCCGGGCACCCACGACGTCACCCGCGCCGCGTGCCAGGCGTACTTCTCCAGCTGCGAGGCCGACGACATCGAGCCGCAGCCGCCGTACTGGCCGAAGTGGCGGCACTACGCGGGCCTGTTCAAGGAGTTCTACCAGGGCATCGACGCGCTGATCTTCGACAGCGCGCAGCCGTGGACGCTGTTCCCCGTCCCGGACCTGCGGGTCGTGGTCGCCGGCCTCAACTCGACGCTGCCGCAGACCCACCGCGAGGAGGACCGGTACGGGCGCGTCGGGCGGGCCCAGGCCGCCTGGTTCAACGAGCGGCTCCGCCATTTCGAGGACGAGGGCTGGCTGCGGCTGGCCGCCGTGGAGCACACGCCGATCGCCGGCGAACCGGGCGCCCTGCGCGACCCGGAGACCGTGGAGACGCTGCTCGGCGGCCACGTCAACCTGTTCTTCCAGGGCACCGAGTCGGAGTTCGGCGCCGTCCCGCTGCTCGGCGGCAGGGGCGTCCCGGCCGTCCCCGCCCTCGGCCCCGGCCGCCACCAGACCGTCGTCCTGCACCGCGACGGACTGGAGCGCTGGATCCCCGAGGACGCCGGCCGGCGCGGCCCCGAGCGGCTGGAGAAGACCTGGTCGAGCGTCGGCGGAACGTTCCCGCCGCCGCGCGCGCAGGCCCCGCCCGCGCCGCCCGCCCCCGCGCTGGGCCCGGCCGCGAACGGCGCCGCCGACCCCGTGCCCGACGCCACCGAGCGGCTGCTGGACCGGCTGACGGAGGCGTGCGAGACCCGGTTCGAGCGCGCGACCATCCGGCGGGTCGTCCCGCCCTCGCGCGAGGGCGGCCGCGCGGACCCGCCGCACCTGCTGCTCACCCACCTGGAGGACGGGTTCGTCCGCCAGTACCGCATCGGCGCCCACGTCGGGCCGGTCACCGAGGCGGACGTGGACGCGTTCGTCCGGCACGTGCACGCCGACGGCACCGACCACGGGTCCGAACTCGTGTACGTGGGGCCGGCGCCCGCCCGGTCGCTGCGCGAGGACGCGCTGCGGCGCGGCATCCGGGTCCGCAGCATCACCGAGTTCCAGGGACTCCTCGACCTGTCGGAGTACGTGGCGGCGCAGACCCGGCGGCTGTCGGGCGACGGGCTGTACCCGCCGTCCCTGTACGTCCCGCAGCGGTTCCGCGACCTGGACCGCCTCCAGACGCCGGAGGAGGGGACGCGCCTGTCCGGCGACGTCCGCGACGACGTCGTCGGCGAGATGCTGCGGCTGCTGTCCGCCGACCACGGGCGGTTCCTGCTGCTGCTGGGCGACTTCGGGCGCGGCAAGACGTTCGCGCTGCGCGAGCTGGCCCGCCGCATCCCCGAGGAGCTGCCGCACGTCGTCCCGATCCTCATCGAGCTGCGGGCGCTCGACAAGGCGCACTCGGTGGACGGCCTGGTCGCCGCACACCTCGCCAACCACGGCGAGGAGCTCATCGACCTCAAGGCGTTCCACTACATGCTGCGGCAGGGGCGCATCGTCCTGCTGTTCGACGGGTTCGACGAGCTGGTCACCCGGATGACCTACGACCAGGCCGCCGACCACCTCGACACGCTGCTGCAGGCGGCCCGCGACCACGCCAAGATCGTGGTGGCGAGCCGCACGCAGCACTTCAAGTCGCAGGCGCAGGTGCTGACGGCCCTCGGCGAGAGGGTCGGGGTGCTGCCGCACCGGCGCGTCCTCGGCCTGGAGGAGTTCGCGCCGCCGCAGGTCCGCTCGTACCTGGTGAACCGGTACGGGGACGAGGCGGCGGCCGACGCGCGGCTGGGCCTGCTCGACGGCATCGAGGAGCTGCTCGCCCTGACGCCCAACCCGCGGATGCTGTCGTTCATCGCCGACCTGCCCGAGGAGCGGCTGCGCGCGGTCGCGCAGGCCCGCCGCGCCGTCTCCCCCGCCGACCTGTACCACGAGATCCTGTCGTCGTGGCTGGCCTACGAGGCCGACCGGGTCGGCGGCTCCGGCGGGCCGTCCGGGCTGGGCGCCGCGGACATGTGGCAGGCCGTCGGCACGCTCGCGCTGCGGCTGTGGGAGGGCAACGAGCAGTTCCTCAGCCTCGCCGAGCTCGCCGACGTCGCCGACACCCTCACCGGCCTGGCCGGCGGCCGGATGTCGCCGCACCAGGTGACGCACGCCGTCGGCGCCGGCAGCCTGCTCGTCCGCACCGACGACGGCCTGTTCGGGTTCATCCACACGTCGGTGGTGGAGTGGCTCGTCGCGCGGCACATCGCCGACGAGTTCGGCGCGGGCGCGGCCCCCGCCGCGCTCGGCCGCCGCGCGCTGACCCAGCTCGCCGTCGACTTCCTGTGCGACCTCGCCGACACCCGCGCCTGCCAGGACTGGGCGGCGGGCGTCCTCGCCGACCCCGGCGCCGGCGACCTGGCCCGCGCGAACGCGATCCGCATCACGACCCGGCTGCGCACCCCGGCCCGCACCGACCTGCGCGGCGCGCGCCTGCAGGGCGAGGACCTGTCCTACCGCGACCTGCAGGAGGTCGACCTCACCGGCGCCGACCTCACCGACGCGCAGCTCGTCGGCGCGAACCTGTCCCGGGCGGTGCTGCGGGACGCGTCGCTGGCCGGCGCCCGGCTGGACGAGGCGCGCCTCACCGGGGCCGACCTGCGCGGCGCCGACCTGTCCCGGGCCCGCCTCGCCCGCGCCGACCTGCGGGACACCGCCGTGGACGGCAGCCGCTGGACGCGCGCCGCCCTCGTCGACGCGGTGCTCCCCGAGCGGATCGCCGCCGCGCCCGAGCTCCGCGAGGCCGCGATCGCGCCCGGCCGCCCGATCGACATCCAGATCGCGCCGCCCGCGGTCGGCGTCCCCTACGGGTTCCACTTCGCGACCAGCCGACTCCCGCAGCCGCTCGCCTACAGCCCCGGCGGGTCCGTCGTGGCCGTCGGCAGCGAGGACGGCGGCGTCCTCGTGTGCGACGCCGTCACCGGCACCCCCCTGCGCACGCTCCAGGGCCACACCGACCGCGCCTACGCCGTCGCGTTCGACGCCGGCGGCGACCTCCTGGCGAGCGGTTCGGCGGACGGCACCGTCCGGATCTGGGACCTCGCCACGGGCCGGCCGGCGCACACCCTCGCCGTCCACCCCGAAGGCGTGTGGCCGGTCGTCATGGGCGGCCGCGCCGGCTCGGGCGCCGGCCTGCTCGCGGCGGGCGCCGCCGACGGGACCGTCCGCGTCTGGGACACCGCCACCGGCGCGCTCCTGCACGAGCTCTGCGGGCACACCGCGCCCGTCTACACCGCCGTGTTCGACCCCGCCGGCTCCCTCATGGTCACCGGCGACGCCGGGGGCACCCTGCGCGTCTGGGACCTCGCCACGGGCGACCTGCGGCGGGAGCTGACCGGCCACCGGGGCGCGGTGTACCGCGCCGTCTTCCACCCCGGCGGCTCCCTGCTCGCCGCCGGGGACGAGGCCGGCGTCGTCCGGCTCTGGGACATCCGCACCGGCGAGATCGGCCAGGAGCTCCTCGGCCACACCGGCCGCGTCTACGCCATCGCCTTCCACCCGGACGGCGGCCTCCTCGTCACCGGCGACACCGACGGGTCGGTCCGCATCTGGGCGGACGGCCGGCAGCGCAGCGTCCTGTCCGGCCACGAGGGCGGCATCTACCAGGCGGCGTTCAGCCCCGACGGCGGCCGCCTGGCCACCGCCGACAGCGCCGGATCCGTCCGGCTCTGGGACCCGCGGACCGGGCGGCAGCGCCTCGAACTCGCCGGGCACCGCGGCGCCGTCTGGCCGTTCGCGTTCCGCCCCGACGGCCGCCAGCTCGCCACCAGCAGCAACGACGGCACCGCGCGGCTGTGGGACGCCGAGACCGGGCAGTGCCGCGTCGTGCTGCGCGGCCACGGCCGCCGCGTCACCGGCGTCGCGTTCAGCCCGGACGGCGGCATGCTCGCCTCCAGCGGCAACGACGGCCTCGTCCGGCTCTGGGACCCGCGCACCGGCCGCCGGATCCGCGAGCTGCACGGCGTCGCCGACAACCTCACCTCCGCCGCGTTCAACACCCGGCACTCCCAGCTCGCGACCGCCACCAACGACGGCGGCGTCCACCTGTGGCAGGCCGGGACGGGCACCTTCGAGCGCGAGCTGAACGTCGAGACCGACCACGTGTGGGCGCAGGCGTTCGCGCCCGCCGGGGACGTCCTCGCCACCGCCAACGACGACGACACCGTCCGCCTCTGGTACTGGACGACCGGCCGCGAGACCGCCACCCTCGCCGACCACCGGGGCCGCGTCCGCTCCATCGACTTCCAGCCGGGCGGCGCGCTCCTCGCCACCGGCTGCGACGACGGCGTCGTCCGCCTCTGGAACCCCCGCACCGGGGAACTCACCGCCGCCCTGGAAGGCCACACGGACCGCGTCTACCGGGTGGTGTTCTCACCGTCCGGCGAGACGCTCGCCAGCGCGAGCAACGACGGCACCGTCCGCCTCTGGGACCCGTCCAGCGGCGAGGCGCTGCACACCCTGGCCGCCCACACCGGCCGCCTGTGGACGACCGCGTTCCACCCGTCCGGAGCGATGCTCGCCAGCGCGGGCGACGACCTGGTGGTACGGCTCTGGGACCCGTCCAGCGGGCGGCTCCTGCACACCCTGCCCGGCCACACCCGCCGCATCTGGTCGGCGGCCTTCAGCCCGGACGGCTCGCTCCTGGCCACCGCCGGCGACGACGGCGCCATCATCCTCTGGGACGTCACCGACCGCGACGCCCCCGCGCACCGCACCACCCTCCTCGGCCTGGCCGAGGGCTGGGCCGCCCTGGCCCCCGACGGCCGCTACAAGTGGGAGGGCAACGCCACCGCCGAATTCTGGTACGCCATCGGCATGTGCCGCTTCGAACCCGGCGAACTGGACCCCTACCTACCGGAGGTCCACCGCCTCGGCCTCGACACCCCGTTCTAGACCCGGCCTCCCAGAATCCGGCTTCTAGGACGCGCCGTCTAGGACGCGGCGCGGTGGGTGAGGGCCTCCCAGAGGGCGTCCACCTGGGTCTTCAGGTCGTCGAGGGTGCCGGAGTTGTCGATGATGCGGGTGGCGACGGCGCGGCGGTCCGCGCGCGACGCCTGGGCGGCCATGCGCGCACGGGCGTCCTCCTCGGTCATGCCGCGGCGGGACGTCAGGCGGTCGAGCTGGGTCTCCTCGGGGGCGTCCACCACGACGACCTCGTCGTACATGGGGGCCAGGCCGTTCTCCGCCAGCAGCGGGACGTCATAGACGACGACGGCGCCGGCGGGCGCCGCGTCCATCAGCTCCTGCATGCGCGCCCCCACCAGCGGGTGGACGATCGCGTTGAGGGCGGCGAGCCGCTCGGCGTCGGCGAACACGATCTTGCCGACCTTCTCTCGGTCCAGGGCGCCGGACGGGAGCAGGACGTCCGCGCCGAACTCCGCCACGACGGCCGCGAGGCCCGGGGTGCCCGGCTCCACGACCTCCCGGGCGATCTTGTCGGCGTCGATGACCACCGCGCCGCGCTCGTCCAGCCGCGCGGACACCTCGCTCTTGCCCGACCCGATTCCGCCGGTGAGTCCCACTTTCAGCACGGGCTCACCCTAACGGCCGGCTCGTCGCGGCGGGGACGAGGCCCCGGCGCAGGCCCCGCCACGGGCGCCCGAGCCGGTCAGCTCGTCCCGGCGGGGACGAGGGGCTTGCGCATGTGGACGAGCGTGAGGTGCGCGGCGATGCGTTCGCGGTGCGTCTCGGCGTAGCCGAGGCGCCGGTACAGCCGCAGGTTCGTGTCGCTGAGGTGGCCGGTGAACAGCACGCACGCGTCGACCCGGCCGGCGACCTCGGCCTCCAGCTCGGCCATCAGGCGCCGGCCGATGCCGCGGCCCTGCAGGTCGGGGACGACGACGAGCCGCCCCACCAGGCACGTGCGGTCGCTGAACTGGGCGCGGACCGCACCGGCGAGGCGGCCGCCCAGCACCGCCTTCAGCACCACCGCGTCCGTCTCCAGCACCTTGCGCAGCTGCTCGACCGACTCGACCAGCGGCGGGAGGAACGGGTCGCCGTACAGCTGCGCCTCCGCGACATAGGCGGCGCGCTGCACGGTCATCAGCTCCCCGGCGTCCCCCGGTCCCGCACGCTCGATCACCACCGGCTCGCCCATGGGGTCGACCCTAGCGGCGGCGGGCACGCCGGGTCCGCTCACCGGCCGAGCCGGACGGTCACCGCGACCGGATAGTGATCGGACGCCGGCGACTTCGGCACCTCGTAGTCGGTGACGAGGACGCCGTCCGACCCGAAGATCCAGTCGTGCGTGGAGCCGTCCGGCCGGGTCGGGTACGGGTCGCCGCCGAGGGCGGCGCTGCGCAGGTCGGTGCCGTCGGTCATCGCGGCCAGCTCCGGGCTGCCCGCGTCGGTCTGGAAGTCGCCGCCGATCAGCGTGCGGGGCGCGCCGCCCCAGGCCCGCAGCAGCGCCGCGATCTCCCGGGCGCGCTCGCCGGCCTGGTCGTCGCCGCCCTCCAGGTGCGTCGACCACACGTCCATCGTGGTCTTCCCGACGGCGAGCCGCGCCCACACGTACCCGCGGATCTGCGACCAGTCGCCGCGCGGCATCCGGCCCGTCCCGGAGCTGCGCACCGGAAGCGACGTCAGGATCGCGTTGCCGAACTGGCCGTCGGCGGCCGGCCCCCAGATCAGCTTCATGCCGAGCCGCCGCGACAGCCACACGCCGACGTCGGTGGTCCCCGACATCAGCGACCCGCGGCCCGCCTCCTGCAGCAGGACGACCTGGGCGCGCTGCCCCTCGATGACCCGGGCGATCCCCTCCGGGTCAAGCTGCCCGGACTGGTTGACGCCGTCGTGGATGTTGTAGCTGAGCACCCGCACATGGCCCGGCGCGGCCGCGGGCTGGGCCTCGCCGTCCGGGGCCGCGACGGTGAACACCAGCGTCCCGGCGAGCAGCACGAGGGCGGCGGCGCCGGCGGTGAGCGCGCGCAGCGGGGCGCGGGCGGGCAGCGGCCCGCCGCGCGCCGCCGCGAACGCGGCGAGCGCGCCGAGCGCGATCCCGGCGAGGCCGGGCAGCACGTTGTTCGGCACCGGCAGCGGCGACACCGCGCTGACCTGGTACGGGATCAGGATCGCGGCGACCAGCAGGCCGCCGAGCGCGGCGCCGGCGTCGATCCGCCAGACCGGCCCGCCGGTCCCGGCGCGGCGCAGCGGCGCGCGGACCGCCACGGCCAGCAGCCACGCCGCCACGACCTGCCCGACGATCACGAAGGGGACGACCTCGATGCCGGAGACCGCGTACGTCCCGGCGACGGCGCCCGCGCCGACCCCGAGCACGGTCCCGCCGAGCACGCACACGCCGCCCGGCACGGCCCGCACGGCGAGGCCGGAGGCGAGGAACGCCAGCGCCAGCCCCTGCCCGATGACGATGGTGACGTGCGCGGCGGTCAGCGACAGCCAGCCGGACGACGCCACGAACGCGGGGCTGGCGAGGACGAGGATCTGCAGCGCCAGGAACGGCCCCAGCGCGGCGGCGCCGAGCGCGTCCCGCCACGACACCCCGGGCGGGGCGATCGGCCCGGACGCCACCTCGCGGTAGAGGGCGGCGACGCCGACGCCGACGAACGCCAGGCACGCCAGCCACGGGCCGATGCCGTCCCGCCAGACCGGGTCCCAGGTGGCGAAGCACATCCGCACCGCGCCGTCGATCGACAGGCCCGCGACCGCGGCGGTCGCGAACCCGACCCCGGACAGGCCGCGGGCGCCCTCGTACAGCGCCGCGAGCGCGACCATGCCGATCGCGGTGCCGGCGAACGCCAGCCAGGTGCGCGGGTCGGCGGCCTGCGCGAGCAGCCGGACGGCGAACAGCCCGCCGACGCCGGCGAGCAGCAGCCCGCGCGGCCCGGCGGCGCGGCGGATCAGCGGGGCGAGGAACCCGGCGAGGTAGATGACCGCGACGCCGGCCGCGGCGACCGGGAGGCCGGCCTCGTCGGCGAAGTGGTCGAGCTGCGGCAGCGAGAACCGCAGCGTCTGCGCGAGCACCGCGACCGTGACCGCGATCAGCGCGAGCCGGGCGGGGCCCCGCGGGACGATCGAGGGGCCGGTCGCGGCGGGGCCGCCGGTCCTGGTGCCGACGTCGGTGCCGGCGTCTGTGCTGGCCAATTGAACGAGTGCTCCCGGGGACGAGCGGACCTTCGGGGGTGCGGTGCGGCGGCGCGGGACGCCGCCCTCTCCTCCGCCATGGTGGCGCAACCGAAGCACGGCCGGAGGCCGATCATGAAGATCGTTCTCCGGCCGTGTTCGTGTTGTTCATCACCACCGGCCGGCCTGGCGGGCCGCCGGAGGAGGGGTGCGGCTACTGGCCGCCGGAGAGCTTCTCCCGCAGCGCGGCGAGCGCCTCGTCGGTGGCGAGGGCGCCACCGCCGGACTCGCTCTCGCCGCCGCCCGAGTAGGAGGTCTCGCCACCGCCGCCGCCACCACCGGTGCTCGCGGGCGCGGTGTCGGCCTCCGCCTCGGCCTTGCGGGCCTCCTCGATCTGCTTGCGGTGGGCGTCGAAGCGGGCGCGGGCCTCGGCGTACTGCCGCTCCCAGGTCTCACGCTGCTCGTCGAAGCCCTCCAGCCACTCGCCGGTGTCGGCGTCGAAGCCCTCGGGGTACTTGTAGTTGCCCTGGTCGTCGTACTCGGCGGGCATCCCGTACAGCGTGGGGTCGAAGTCCTCTTCCTCCATGCTGGCCGCGCCCTCGTTGGCCTGCTTCAGCGACAGGCTGATGCGGCGCCGGTCGAGGTCGATGTCGATGATCTTCACGAAGATCTCGTCGCCGACCTGGACGACCTGCTCGGGGATCTCCACGTGGCGCTCGGCCAGCTCGGAGATGTGCACCAGGCCCTCGATGCCCTCCTCGACCCGGACGAACGCGCCGAACGGCACCAGCTTGGTGACGCGGCCCGGCACGACCTGGCCGATCTGGTGGGTGCGGGCGAACTGCTGCCACGGGTCTTCCTGGGTCGCCTTGAGCGACAGGGAGACGCGCTCGCGCTCCATGTCGACGTCCAGGACCTCGACCGTGACCTCCTGGCCGACCTCGACGACCTCGGAGGGGTGGTCGATGTGCTTCCAGGACAGCTCGGACACGTGCACCAGGCCGTCGACGCCGCCGAGGTCGACGAACGCGCCGAAGTTGACGATCGAGGACACGACGCCCTTGCGGACCTGGCCCTTCTGCAGGGTGTTGAGGAAGGTCTGGCGGACCTCGCTCTGCGTCTGCTCCAGCCAGGCGCGGCGGGACAGGACCACGTTGTTGCGGTTCTTGTCCAGCTCGATGATCTTGGCCTCGAGCTCGCGGCCGACATAGGGCTGCAGGTCGCGGACGCGGCGCATCTCGACCAGCGACGCGGGCAGGAAGCCGCGCAGGCCGATGTCGAGGATGAGACCGCCCTTGACGACCTCGATGACGGTACCGGTGACGATGCCGTCCTCGTCCTTGATCTTCTCGATCGTGCCCCAGGCGCGCTCGTACTGGGCGCGCTTCTTGGACAGGATCAGGCGGCCTTCCTTGTCCTCCTTCTGGAGGACGAGGGCCTCGACGTGGTCTCCGACGGTGACGACCTCGTTGGGGTCGACGTCGTGCTTGATGGAGAGTTCACGCGAGGGGATGACGCCCTCGGTCTTGTAGCCGATGTCGAGGAGGACCTCGTCACGATCGACCTTGACGACAGTGCCTTCGACAATGTCGCCGTCGTTGAAGTACTTGATGGTCTCGTCGATCGCTGCGAGGAAGGCTTCCTCGGAACCGATGTCGTTGACCGCTACCTGCGGGGTGGTCGAGGTGGCTTCGGTGCTGCTCGTCATGTGTCGGCTGGCTCCGGTACGGACATGGAAGTCGTATGGGTTGTGCGCGGAGGGCCGTTATCCGCCCTGCCGAAGACCGGAATGGGACGCGGACACCGCGTCAGTGAACCGAACCGTTGTCGCCGACCTGACCGAGCGCGAGCCTGCTCCGTCCGAAGCGCGCGCAGGCCCACAGCGCAGCGATCAGGATATGGGACCAATCTCGCGTGGTCAATCCACCCGGGGCGGCGATGATCAGTACGTCCGCGCACGGGCCCGGTACTCCTTGGCCAGCCGGTCCTCGGCGGCCTTGGGAAACGTCACGGTGTTCGGGTCTCCGTCAGAGGTGTACCGCTCATCGGGGTTCTTGTCCAGGTACTCCAGCCACGCCGTCGAGCAGTACTTCTTGCAGTCGTTCTCCTTGATCTTCCCCTCGGAGCGGACCCGGTCGATCTTCCACCGGTCGAAGTCCGCGTCGAACGGCGAGATCGAGGGCCGCCAGCCGGCGAGGAACATGCCCTGGAAGGAGTACCTGCCGCCGTCCTTCTCGGCCCACGCCTCCTTCTTCGGGACGGAACCGAACGGGTAGGCGAACGTGGTGGTGTGCGTCCCGGTGAGCTTGAGGATCTCGTCCTCCATGCCGCCGATCTCCTTGCGCACCCCCTTCTCGGACAGGCCGGACAGGCTCGGGTGCGTCACCGTGTGGTTGCCGATCTCGAACCCGTGCTGCTGCAGCCACTTGAGCCCGGCGGCGGCCTGCACCTCGTCCATCCCGAAGAGGTCCTTGTTCAGGTAGAACGTCGCCACCGGGCGGAACCCCGGGTTCTCCCGGGCGACCTGCTCGATGATCGCGACCGCCGTGTCGGGCCTGGGGTTGCCCTGCGCGTCCAGCCCGAAGTGCCCGGGCGTGCTGTCGTCGAAGGTCAGCACCACCGGGTGCCTGCCCGCCGGGACGTTGAACCGCCCGCCGACGAACTCGGCCGCCGTGATCGGGTAGTAGCCGTCCTTCGCGAGCCCCGTCAGCTCGTCGTACAGCTCCTTGGTCGACCGGTCCAGCGACAGCTCCGGCTTCTTCAGGACGCGGTGGTACATCAGCACCGGCACCTGGCCCAGCTCGTTCGCCTTGACCGCCACCGCCCCGGGCGCCGCCGCCTGGATCGGCGCGGTCGCCGACGCCGACGGCGACCCGGACGGCCCCGCCGTCCCCGATCCCGCCGGGGCGGGCGTCCCGCCCGCCTTCGCGGCCCGCGCCGTGGGCGCCGTGCTCGACGCCGCCCCGGCCTGCTCCGCCGCGTTGCCCTCGTCCCGCGCCCGCCGCTCCGCGGGCAGCACCAGCCCGAGGACGACGGCGCAGACGACCACAACTCCAGCGATCTTGTGAAGGAGAGGCACGTTACCCCCGCCGGTAGACCCGAACAGGACCAGGGGGACAGCGTACGACCCCCCGGACATCTAGGACACCTACCGCTTACCCACAAGATCCCCGCGCACCACCCCGCCCCCACCCCCGAACCACAAAATGTGCATTGCCGTTCTTATGACATTCCGCACCCCCAACCACCCCCACACCGACGCCCCAGCACCACCGAATCCGTTGACCTGCGGCGTGTTGTTGTTATGAGCGCACCCAAAACAACAACACGCCGCAGATCAACAACGGGGCGGCCCGGCCACGCGGCGACCGCGAGCGTCGCTACGCGAGTCGGATGCGATGGGTGGTGGAGGGCCCTCTAGGGGCTGGAGGAGGGGAGGAGATCGATCAGTGCGCCGCGTCTTGCCAGGTTCGGCCGGTGCCTATGGAGATGCTCAGGGGGGCGCGGAGTTCGTAGGCGCCGGCCATCTCGGTGCTGACGAGGGTCTTCAGGGTGTCGAGTTCGCCGGGGGCCACTTCGAAGACGAGTTCGTCGTGGACCTGGAGGAGCATCCGGGACGTGAGGCCGGCGTCGCGGAGGGCGCGGTCGACGTTCAGGCTGGCGACCTTGATGATGTCGGCGGCGGAGCCCTGGATGGGGGCGTTGAGGGCCATCCGCTCGGCCATCTCGCGGCGCTGCCGGTTGTCGGAGTTGAGGTCGGGCAGGTAGCGGCGGCGGCCGAGGATCGTCTGGGTGTAGCCGTCCTGGCGGGCCTTGGCGACGATGTCGCGCAGGTAGTCGCGCACGCCGCCGAACTGCTCGAAGTACTCCTCCATGAGGCCGCGGGCCTCGTCGGGGGAGATCCGCAGCTGCTGGGAGAGGCCGTAGGCGGACAGGCCGTAGGCGAGGCCGTAGTTCATCGCCTTGATGCGGGCGCGGAGTTCGGAGTCGATCTGCTCGGGCGGCAGCCCGAAGACGCGGGACGCGGTGATGGTGTGGAAGTCGGCGCCGGAGCCGAACGCCTCCAGGAGCGCCTCGTCCTCGGAGAGGTGCGCCATGATGCGCAGCTCGATCTGGGAGTAGTCGGCGGTGAGCAGGGACTCGTAGGGCGCGCCGACGACGAACGCCTCGCGGATCTGCCGGCCCTCGGCGGTGCGGATCGGGATGTTCTGCAGGTTCGGGTCGGTCGAGGAGAGCCGCCCGGTCGCGGCGATCATCTGGTTGAACGTGGTGTGGATGCGGCCGGCGTCGTCGAGCATCGGGATGAGCGAGTCGACGATGCTCTTGAGCTTGGCGACCTCGCGCCAGCGCAGGATGTGCTCCAGGACGGGGTGGCCGTCCTTCTCCAGGAGGGTCGTGAGCGCCTCGGAGTCGGTGGTGTAGCCGGTCTTGGTGCGCTTGGTCTTGGGCAGGTTCAGCTCGTCGAACAGCACCTGCTGGACCTGCTTGGGCGATCCCAGGTTGAACTCGCGGCCGACGGCGTTGTGGGCCAGCTGCTCCTGCTCCTTGACCTGGCCGCCGAGGGACGCCGACAAGTGCGCCAGGTGGTCGGCGTCCACGGCGATGCCAGCGCGCTCCATGTCGGCCAGGACGCCGACGAGCGGCAGCTCGACCTCGTGCAGCAGGCGGGTGGCGCCGCGCTTGTCGAGGTCCTGGTCGAGGACGTCGGCCAGTTCGGTGACGGCGCGCGCGCGGACCGCGAGGGCCTCGGCCGCCTCCTCCTCACCGGAGCCGTCCAGGGTCAGCTGGCCCGAGTCCTCGGTCTCGCTGCGCAGTTCGCGGTGCAGGTAGCGCAGCGCGAGGTCGGCGAGGTCGAACGTCCGCTGGCCGGGGAGGGCGAGGTAGGCGGCGAGCGCGGTGTCGCTGGTGACGCCCTCCAGCCGCAGGCCGCGGGCGGCGAGCGCCAGCATCGGGCCCTTGGCCTCGTGGACCGCCTTCGGGCGCGCCGGGTCGGCGAGGTAGGCGGCGAGGGCGCGCTCGTCGTCCTCGATCAGCTCGGCCGGGTCGAGGTGGACCGCCGGCCCCTGCTTGGACGCCAGCGCCAGCGCGGTGATCTCGCCGGTGCCGCGCCCCCACGTGCCGGTGACGGCGACGCCGAGCCGGCCGCCGGCGTTGGCCTCCAGCCAGGTGCCGAGCGCGCCGGGTTCGAGGGCGTCGAGGTCGACCTCGAAGCCCTCGTCGGCCTCCGGCTCGGCGGCCGACAGCGACGCGTACAGGCGCTCGCGCAGGACGCGGAACTGCAGCGAGTCGAACAGGGTGTGGATCTCGTCGCGGTCCCACTGGCCCATGGTCAGCTGCGGCGGGGTCAGCTCCAGGCCGACCTCGGTGTCGAGCTTGTTGAGCTGCTGGTTGCGCAGCACCCCGGCGAGGTGCTCGCGCAGGCTGTCGCCGGCCTTGCCCTTGATCTCCTCGACCCGGGTGACGAGGGCATCGAGGTCGCCGTACTTGGTGAGCCACTTCGCGGCGGTCTTCGGGCCGACGCCGGGCACGCCCGGCAGGTTGTCGCTGCTCTCCCCGACCAGCGCGGCCAGCTCCCGGTACCGCTCGGGCGGGACGCCGTACTTGGCCTCCACGGCGGCCGGGTCCATCCGGGCGAGCTCGGAGACGCCGCGCACCGGGTACAGGACGGTGACGTGCTCGTCGACGAGCTGGAACGCGTCCCGGTCGCCGGTGACGATCAGCGTGTCCAGCCCGGACGCGGTGGCCTGGACCGACAGCGTGGCGATGATGTCGTCGGCCTCGAAGCCGGCGACCGACATCCGCGGGACGCGCAGGGCGTCCAGCACCTCGAAGATCAGGCTGACCTGGCTGCGGAACTCGTCGGGGGTCTTCTGCCGCCCCGCCTTGTACTCCACGTACTGCTCGTGCCGGAACGTCGGCTCCGACCGGTCGAACGCCACCGCGATGTGGGACGGCTGCTCGTCGCGCAGCACGTTGATGAGCATCGAGGTGAAGCCGTACACGGCGTTGGTCGGCTGCCCGTCGGTGGTGGAGAAGTTCTCCACGGGCAGCGCGAAGAACGCCCGGTAGGCCAGGGAGTGCCCGTCGAGCAGGAGGAGCCGGTCACGCTTGTCAGGGGTCGCTGGTGTCGTCGCCACACGAGGACTCTAGTCTGCGCGTACGACAGTTGTGTGGAGGCGTAAGTGACTGACACCAGCGGGATGTCCCCGCGGGAAGTGGCCGCGAAGCTCGGGGCCGGCGAGGAGTTCGACGGGCACGGCGACCTGGCCAAGGCCATGGGCGTGGAGTACCTGGAGGTGTCGGCCGAGCGCGTCGTGGGCCGCATGCCGGTCAAGGGCAACACCCAGCCGTACGGGCTCCTGCACGGCGGCGCCTCCTGCGTCCTCGCCGAGACCCTCGGGTCCGCGGGGTCGGCGATGCACGCCGGTCCGGGCCGCATCGCCGTCGGCATCGAGATCAACGCCACGCACCACCGGTCCGCGACCGACGGGTACGTGACCGGGGTCGCGACCCGCGCGCACGGCGGGCGCACGCTCGCCACCTACGACATCGTCATCACCGACGACCGGGACCGGCGGGTCTGCACCGCCAGGCTCACCTGCATGCTGCGGGACGCCCCCTCCGGCGACTGACGCGCCGACGGCACGGCGGCGGCGAGGGCGGTGGCGCGGCGGCCAGCGCGATGGCCGGCGGCCCGGGGTCGATCCCTCGCGATCCGCGCTTTCTTTGCGATGCGCGGCCCGGGGTCTGTAGCGTGGCCCGGAACGGCCCGGGATCACCGAGTAGACAACGTACGCGCCCGGGGAAGGTTCGTACGGCCCCAAAGGTGATCCCGGGTCAACGCATGTCCGGGGACGCCCCCGCTCCGTCCGGGACCAGGCCAGGCCCGACGACACCGGTATAGGTCCGTCACCGGTTGCGGTTGGGTTGCGAAAGGGGATCGCCGGGTTCATCCCGTCCGCGATCGGCCGTACGGTCCGGACCATGCGCCACCGTGACACGCGCACCCGTCCGCCCGCCGCTCCCGACTTCGCCTCGGCCCTCATCCTGGCCTTCGCCGCCGCCCTGCTGATCGCGGGCTGCTCCGGCTCGGACCCGGCCGCCACGTACAAGATCCCCGCCGAGAAGGCCCGCGACGGCGAGTCCGTCCTGCAGGGAAAGACCGGGCACAGCGCCGACATGCGCTTCACCGTCATCGGCTTCAGCGACGCCATGACCGACGTCATGGGCACCCACGCCGCGATGGACGCCAAGGGCGCCTTCACCCGCGTCCGCGTCCTGGCCGTCAACACGGGCCGCGACATCCAGGTCTTCGACACCTGGAAGCAGCGCCTCGTCACCACCGACGGCCGGGCCCACTCCCCCGACGTCAACGCCACCATGATCAAACGGCAGCCGGAGCGGATCTCCGTCGGGGCGTCCATGCGCGTCGAGTTCGACCTGTGGTTCGACCTGCCGCGCGGCGCGCGGACGAAGGCGGTCCGCCTCCGCGGCTCCCCGCCGGTCGGCTCCATCAGCGACCCCGCCCCCGCCGAGATCGCGCTGCGCTGACCGCTCCCGGGCCCGCACACGGGAACGCCCGCCGGACCGGACGAACCGGACCGGCGGGCGCACCGCGGCAGAACAGGGACCGCTACTTGCCCTCCCCCGCGCCGTCCGCAGACCCGGCGGACTCCGCCGATTCCGCGGACTCGGCCGACTCGGCCGACTCGGCCGGCTTGGCGGGCTCGGCCGGCTCGGCCTTCTCCGCGGGCCCGGCCTTCCCGGCGGCCGTGCCGGCCGCCGCCTCGGCCAGCTCGCCGCCCAGATAGGCGGCCCGGACCTGCGGGTCGTCGAGCAGCTCCGCCGCCGGCGCCGACTTCACGACGCGGCCCGTCTCCAGCACGTACGCGCGGTGCGCGATCTGCAGGGCCTGCTGGGCGTTCTGCTCCACCAGCAGCACCGTCGTGCCGCGCCGGTTGATCTCCTCGATGATCGAGAAGATCTGCTGCACCAGCATCGGCGCGAGCCCCATGGACGGCTCGTCCAGCAGCAGCACCTTCGGCTTGGCCATCAGCGCCCGCCCGATCGCGAGCATCTGCTGCTCGCCGCCGGACATGGTGCCGCCCGCCTGCGACTTGCGCTCGGCCAGCCGCGGGAACAGCTCGTACGCCTCCGCCAGCTCCTTGGACGCGTCGTCGCGGCGCGAGTAGGCGCCCATGAGGAGGTTGTCCTCCACCGTCATCCCCGGGAAGATGCCGCGCCCCTCCGGTGCCTGCCCGATCCCGGCGGTCACCCGCTTGTGGCCCGGCATCTTGCTGATGTCCCGGCCGTCGAACCTGATCGCGCCGGACGTCAGGCTCCGCAGCCCCGAGATCGTCTTCAGGGTCGTCGTCTTCCCGGCGCCGTTCGCGCCGATCAGCGTCACGATCTCGCCCTCGTCCACGGACACCGAGATGCCCTTGAGCGCCGCGATCTTTCCGTAGTGGACGTGAATGTCGTCGATCTCAAGAAGCATCGGCCGGAGCCCCCAGATACGCCTCGATCACCCGCGGGTCGTTCTGCACCTCGGCCGGGAGGCCGTCGGCGATCTTCTGCCCGAAGTCCAGCACGGCGACCCGGTCGCTGATCCCCATCACCAGGCTCATGTCGTGCTCGATGAGCAGGACCGTCACCCCGGTGTCGCGGATCCTGCGGATCAGGTCCTGCAGCGCGACCTTCTCCGCCGGGTTCATGCCCGCCGCCGGCTCGTCCAGCAGCAGCAGCTTCGGCTTGGTGGCCAGCGCGCGGGCGATCTCCAGCCGCCGCTGGTCGCCGTACGGCAGGTTCTTCGCGGCCTCCTCGGCCCGGTGCGAGACCCCCACCAGCTCCAGCAGCTCGTGCGCCAGCTCCCGGCCCCGCCGCTCCTCGCGGTGGAACCACGGCAGCCCGAGCGCGGCGCCCGCCAGGCCCGTCCGGTGGTGCGCGTCCGCGCCCACCAGGACGTTCTCCAGCGCGGTCATGTTGTGGAACAGCCGCACGTTCTGGAACGTCCGGGCGACGCCCAGCTTCGTCACCACGTAGCGCTTCTTGCCGTCGATGCGCTTGCCGTCGAACACGACCGAGCCCTCCGACGGCCGGTAGACGCCGGTGGTCACGTTGAACACCGTCGTCTTCCCGGCGCCGTTCGGGCCGATCAGCGCGAAGATCTCACCCTCGCGGATGGTGATCTGCACCTTGTTGAGCGCCACGACGCCGCCGAACCGCATGACGACGTCCCGCAGCTCCAGGACCGGCCTGCGCTCGTCCGTCCCGCTCACTTGCCCACCTCCGCGGCCTCGGACTGTCCCGGCCCGGCGACCTCGGCGCCCATCGCGCCCATGCCGCCGCCGCCCTCCTCCAGTTCGGCCTTGCGCCGCCGCGACGGCCACAGGCCCTCCGGACGGAAGATCATCATCAGCACGAGCGCGCCGCCGAAGATCAGCATGCGGTACTCGTCCAGGAAGCGGAACCGCTCGGGCAGCCACGCCACCACGAACGCGCCCAGGATCGCGCCCGGGATGTTGCCCGAGCCGCCCAGCACGACCGCCGCCAGGATCAGCGCCGACACGATGAACTCGAAGTTCGCCGGCAGGATCGACGTCTGCTTCGCGGCGAACACCACGCCGCCGCTGCCGCCGATGGCCGCGCCGATCGCGAACGCCGCCAGCTTGAACTTGAACGTCGGGACGCCCATCAGCTCGGCCGCGTCCTCGTCCTCGCGGATCGACGCCCACGCCCGGCCGACGCGCGAGGCGTCCAGCCGCCGGACGAAGATGATCGCGACGATGATGAACAGGAGCAGCAGGTAATAGTACGGGCGCGTGTCCAGCAGCCCGTACTTCAGCGGCTGCACGCCGAGGATCTCGAACTCCGACAGCGTCGGCGGGTGCGGGATCCCCTGCACGCCGCGCGGCCCGTTCACGAACGAGCTGTTGTTCGCCGTCCGCTTGACGATCTCACCGAAGCCGAGCGTCACGATCGCCAGGTAGTCGCCGCGCAGCCGCAGCGTCGGCGCACCGAGGATCACGCCCGCCAGCGCCGAGAACAGGATCGCCAGGACGAGCGTCTCCCAGAAGCTCCAGTGGTACCGCACCGCGAAGATCGCGATGGTGTAGCCGCCGACCGCGTAGAACGCGACGTAGCCGAGGTCCAGGAGGCCCGCCATGCCGACGACGACGTTGAGGCCGAGGGCCAGCAGCACGTAGATGGCGATCTGGTCGCTGAGCATCGACGGCCAGCTGGTGCCGCTCGGCGCCATGAAGCTGCCGATCGCCTCGCTCGGCAGGAAGATCGCGCCGACGATGAGCAGGACGTAGACCGCCCAGCGCTGCCACCCGGGGGCGCCCGCCCACCAGTTCCGCAGCGGGTCGAGGGACAGGCCGGAACCGCGCCGGCCGGACTTGCCGTTGGTCGTCTTCGTAAGGTTCATGCGCGCGCCTGCTGGAGGGACTCACCGAGGATGCCGGTGGGACGGAACATCAGGACCAGGATCAGCACGGTGAACGCGACGACGTCCCGCCACTGCGAGCCGAACAGGCTCGAACCGTACATCTCCAGCAGCCCCAGCACGAAGCCGCCGGCCAGGGCGCCGCGGATGTTGCCGATCCCGCCGAGGACCGCCGCCGTGAACGCCTTGATGCCGAGCAGGAAGCCGACGAAGTAGTTCGTCTGCTCGAAGCGCAGGAAGTACAGCGCCGCCGCGACGCCCGCCATCACGCCGCCGACGATGAACGTCACCGACACGACCCGGTCGATGTTGACGCCCATCAGCACGGCCGTCTCCGGGTCCTGGGCCGTCGAGCGGATGCCGCGGCCGAGCTTCGACCGGTTCACGAACTGGTCGAGCGCGACCATCATCAGCACCGCGCCGATGAAGATGATCAGCTTGTCGTTGCTGATCTGGATCGGGCCGAAGTCCACCACGGTCGTGAGCTTCTTGAAGTGCTCGTCCACGGGGAGCCGGCCGCCCGCCTCGGACGTCCCGAACACCCGGTGCACGACCACCGTCGCGAACAGCTGCTGGATGAAGATCGATGCCCCGATGGCCGAGATCAGCGCCGCGAGTCTGGACGCCCCCCGTTTACGGAGCGGCCGGTAGGCCGTCACCTCCAGGAGCATGGCGCTGCCGGCGGTGACCACGCCGGCCACCACCGCGGTCAGCGCCACCACCCCCACCAGGGCGATGCCGCCCACGGTGCCGACGCCCAGCGAGCGCACCGTCCACAGGGCCGCGAACGTACCGACCATGAAGATGTCGGCATGCGCGAAGTTGATCAGCCGCAGCACGCCGTAGACCATCGTGTAGCCGAGCGCCAGCAGCGCGTAGATCGCGCCGAGTGCCAGGCCGTCGATGGTCGACGGCCAGAATTGATTGATGAAGTCGTCGAGCACCTTTGGGTCGCCTTAGATCGAAGAAGGAGCGGGAGCGCTGTAGCGCTCCCGCTCCCGCGCCATCAGGGGATCTCTTCGGGGGCGCTGGTCGGCGCCTAGGAGACCTTCGCTTCGCTGGCCTTGCCGAGCAGGGGCAGCTTGTCGCCCTCCACCTCGTAGACGTAGATGTCCAGGGTGGCGAGCTCGCCGTTCTCCGCGAACTTGATCTGCTTGCCGACGCCCGCCACGTCGATCGACTTGAGGTACTCGTTGATCTCCTCGGGCTTGGTCTTGCCGGCCTTCACGGCGTCCACGAACGCGGTCGCCGCGTCGTAGCCCTCCGTCGAGTAGATCGCGACCTCGGAGCCGAACTTCGCCTTGTAGTCGTCGGCGAAGGTCTTGGCCTTCGGGTTGGTCTTACCGGTCGGGTCGATGAGGCAGCCGCAGCTGACCAGCGTGCCCTGGGCGTTCTTCTGGCCGGTGCCCTCGATCAGGCCGGTGGCCAGCGAGCCGTCGCCCGACATCATCTTGCCCTGGTAGCCGCCCTCGCGCAGCTGCTTGAACAGCCGGCCGGCGACCGCGTAGTAGCCGCCGAAGTACACGAAGTCCGGCTTGAACTCGTTGATCTTGTTGACCGTCGAGGAGTAGTCGGTGCCCTTGTCGTCGACCGCGTCGGTCTGCGTCTGGGCGCCCTTGGCCTTCACGGCCTTGTCGATGGCGTCGGTGAGGCCCTTGCCGTAGTCCTGGTTGTCGGAGACCAGGAAGACCTTCTTGGCGCCGGAGTTCATCACGAACTCGGCGACCCCGGCGCTCTGCGCCGCGTCGTCGGCCACCACGCGGTGCCAGAACTTCCAGCCCTTCTCGCCCAGCGTGATGCTCGTCGCCGACGGCGAGACGCTCGGGATCTTGGCCTCTTCCAGGATCGGGCCGACGCTCTGCGACTCACCCGAGAAGGCCGGGCCGATCAGGCCGGCGATCTTGTCGTTCTTGACCGCGCCCAGCGCCAGCGAGGTCGCCTGCTCCGGCTTGCCCTGGCTGTCGTAGGTCTTGAAGTTGATCTTGACCTTGGGGTTCGTGGCGTTGTACTGCTCGATCGCCAGCTGCGCGCCCTGCTTGGGCGGGATCACCAGGCCCGAGTTCTCACCGGTCAGGTCGCCCATGAACCCGATCGTGACCGAGTTTCCGTCACTGCCGGACTCGTTATCGTCGCCACCACACGCCACGGCGCTGAGCGCGAGCGCCGCGCTCACCGCCACCGCGCCGGTGATCCTCATCATGTTGCGCCGCAAGGTGCCCAACCTTTCCATCCGGATCCGGGAGGGGATCGGGTACGAGAACATGCCCCGACGCCACCCCTCGGCGAGGGAAATCCGGTCAGTCGGGGACCAGCTATGTCGTACACCGTCGAGCCACCCCAGAACAGGACCCCCGGATCGAAGGGTTACTCGTTCGTTACGCCGCTGTATCCATTCGACACCCGCAATTGCCAGGGACGATTACGCAGCGTGACAATGGTGGGGCAGGCCACGGCCCGCGGTTGGACCTTGACACGGCGCCGCCCGGTGCCGCCGGGAACTCAGCCCGCGGCGGACTGGCCGCTACCGCCGGACGCGCCCGCGACGACCGCCTCGGCGACGGCCCGCATCGTGAGCCGGCGGTCCATCGAGGTCTTCTGGATCCAGCGGAACGCCTCCGCCTCGGACCAGCCGTGCGCCTGCTGCAGCAGCCCCTTCGCGCGGTCGACCACCTTGCGGGTCTCCAGCCGCTCCTGCAGCCCCGCGACCTCCGCCTCCAGCGCCCGCAGCTCGGTGTACCGGCTCACGGCCATCTCGATCGCCGGCGCGAGGTCGGTCTTGGTGAACGGCTTGACGAGGTAGGCCATCGCCCCCGCGTCCGTCGCCCGCTGGACGAGCTCGCGCTGCGAGAACGCGGTGAGGATCACCACCGGTGCGATCCGCTCCGCGGAGATCCGCTCGGCCGCCGAGATGCCGTCCAGCACCGGCATCTTCACGTCCAGGATCACGAGGTCGGGCCTCAGCTCACCGGCGAGCCGCACGGCGGTCTCCCCGTCCCCCGCCTCCCCGACGACCTCGTAGCCGTCCTCCTGAAGCATCTCCTTGAGGTCCAGCCGGATCAGGGCCTCGTCTTCCGCGATCACCACTCGCCGCGTGCTCTCCACGCGCACGACCCTACCGAAACCCGCTACCCTGGTCCCCACGAGGGCACCCCACCGCCTCCGGCCTCGCCTTGCAAGCAAAAATGTCCAGATTATCCTGACAAATGCCCCGATAGCCCAATGGCAGAGGCAATGTGCTCAAACCACATCAAGTGTGGGTTCGAATCCCACTCGGGGCACTTTTTCTAAACTGCCACCTACGCTGAGGAATCTTCGAGGTCGGCCCGCCAGCGCCCACAAGCGTCTAAGACGCGCCCTCACGCTCTCTCCGACGACGCCTGGCGCGCGAGACCACGTCGCCGCGCCCTCGCATTCGCCTCATCCGGACAGGGGCCAGACGTCCGCCGGTTCGGGAACGCGGTTTTGTCGTAGGCCCGGGCGACACTGTGTGCATGTACGACACCACCGTGCGTGAACGCGTCTTAGCCTTGCTCGCGCAGGGCCTCACGGTCAGCGAGGTGAGTCGCCGGACGGGCATTTCGCGTTACGCGATCCGCAAATGGCGCTTGAGAACGGATCAGGGGCGAGACCTCTATGCCAGACCGCACGTGCCCTGCCCACGCTGCTCGACACCACCCGCACTGCCTCAGCCGACGGATTCCTACGCCTACCTCTTCGGCCTCTATCTCGGCGATGGCTGCATCAGCCCCGTAGGCGGCCGCCAAAAGAAGATATGGGCGATTCGGATCGCCTGCGCCGATGCCTGGCCCGGTCTCATCAAGCAGTGCACGGCGGCGGTCGGCGCCGTCCGCCCGGGGAACAAGGTGCGGATCATCCAGCGGATCGGCTGCGTCGAGGTCAACAGCCACTCCAAGCACTGGCCCTGCCTCTTCCCCCAGCACGGACCGGGCAAGAAGCACGAACGCAAGATCGAACTGGCGTCCTGGCAGCGGGAGATCGTGGACGAATGCACCGAGGAGTTCGTCCGCGGCCTGCTCCATTCCGACGGGAGCCGATTCGTCAACCGCGTACGGCGGCCGCTCAAGGACGGGGACCGCTGGTACGAGTATCCGCGCTACAACTTCACCAACGTGTCGGTGGACATCCAGCGGTTGTTCACGGACGCGCTGGACCGGCTCGGGGTCGCGTGGACGCAGATGAACGCCAAGAACATCTCGGTCGCGAGGCGGGAGGCCGTGGCGCGGCTGGACGAGTTCGTCGGGCCCAAGTACTGAATGCCTCCATGCGTCCCTCTGTAGACGGCGGTGGCGGCTGGATGGGTCCGTGGGGTCGAACTACCGAATGGGCCAGGCGTCTCTCTGCGGGAGGTGGCGCGTGGGGTGGGCGGGCCGTTCCGGGGTGGGTGGTTCTCGGAGTGACGTGGAAATGAGATCGGGTGGTGATGCGTGCTCGGTGGGCAAGGTTGCGCGTGGAGCGGATGCGGCCGGGTGGGCCGGGCACCGCGCGGGGTGCGTTTCGCGCGGTGCCCGGCGGGGTGGGTGGTCTCAGTGGTGGACGGCGATGGCGTCGCCGATGCTGTGGACGCGCAGGGCGTTGGTGGAGCCCGGGGTGCCGGGGGGTGAGCCGGCGACGACGACGACCTTGTCGCCCTTCTGGACGCGGCCCAGTTCGAGGAGGGCCTGCTCGACCTGGCCGAACATGGCGTCGGTGTGGTCGACCTGCGGCACGATAAAGGTCTCCACGCCCCAGACGTGCGCGAGGCGGCCGCGGACGGCGGGGACGGAGGTGAAGGCCAGCAGCGGGATCGGCGAGCGGTAGCGGGAGAGGCGGCGGGCCGTCTCGCCGGACATCGTGAAGGCGGCGAGGGCCTCGGCGCCGACGATGGCGCCGACCTCGGCGGCGGCGCGGGCGATGGCGCCGCCGACCGTCTCGGGCATGCGCTCCAGGGTGTGGGTGGCGTGCAGGGCGGCCTGCTCGGCGGTCTGCACGATGCGGCTCATGGTGAGCACGGACTCGATCGGGTACTGGCCGACGCTGGTCTCGCCGGAGAGCATGACGGCGTCGGCGCCCTCGAAGACGGCGTTGGCGACGTCGGAGGTCTCGGCGCGGGTGGGGCGAGGCGCGGAGATCATGGATTCGAGCATCTGGGTGGCGACGATGACCGGGCGGGCCTTCTCGCGGCACAGTTCGATGGCGCGCTTCTGGACGATCGGCACCTGTTCGAGGGGCAGTTCGACGCCGAGGTCGCCGCGGGCGACCATGATGCCGTCGAAGGCGGCGACGATCTCGGGGAGGCGCTCGACGGCCTGCGGCTTCTCGATCTTGCCGATGAGGGGGACGCGGACGCCCTCCTCCTCCATGATCTGGTAGCAGATGTCGGCGTCGGCGGGGGTCCGGACGAAGGACAGGGCGACGAGGTCGACGCCGAGGCGCAGGGCCCAGCGCAGGTCGGTCTCGTCCTTCTCGGTGAGGGCGGGGACGCTGACCGGGACGCCGGGGAGGTTCAGGCCCTTGTTGTCGGAGATCATGCCGCCGACGGTGACGGTGGTGCGGACGCGGGTGCCGTCGACGTCGACGACCTTGAGGGCGACGCGGCCGTCGTCGATGAGGACGCTGTCGCCGGGGCTGACGTCGCCCGGCAGGCCCTGGTAGGTGGTGGACACCTCGCGGCGGGTGCCGGGGACGTCGTCGGTGGTGACGGTGAACTCGTCGCCGAGCGTGAGGCGTACCGGCCCGTCGGGGAAGCGCCCGATGCGGATCTTGGGGCCCTGCAGGTCCGCGAGGATGCCGACGCCGCGCCCGGTGGCGTCGGCCGCCGCCCTCAGCCGGTGGTAGACCTCCTCGTGGACGGCGTGGTCGCCGTGGCTCATGTTGAGGCGGGCGACGTCGATGCCGGCTTCGACGAGGGCGTTGATCTGCTCCGTGCTGGAGCAGGCGGGACCGATGGTGCTGACAATCTTCGCTCGACGGGTCACGTGCACAACCGTACTTAGTTACTTGCTGGTACGGATATTCGCGCAGCATATGGTCGCCCGCGGTTCACCGAATGGTCTAGGTCAGAGGTCTAGACCACATGTGGCCCCGGTCACCGCTTGAACGCCTCCACCGCCGCCTGGCAGAACGCCTTGAGGTCGTCGGGCTTGCGGCTGCTGACGAGGACGTTGGGCCCGTCCTCGCAGATCTGGACCTCCTCGTCCACCCAGGTGGCCCCCGCGTTGCGCAGGTCGGTCCGGAGGCTGGGCCAGGACGTCATCGTGCGTCCGCGCACGACGTCCGCCTCCACGAGCGTCCACGGTCCGTGGCAGATGACGGCGACGGGCTTGCCGGCGTCGAAGAACGCCTTGGCGAACGCGACCGCGCCCGGGTCGGTGCGCAGGAAGTCGGGGTTGGCGACGCCGCCCGGCAGGACGAGCCCGTCGAACTCGGTGTGGTCGGACACGTTGACGGTGGTGTCGACGGGAAAGGTGTCGCCCTTGTCCAGGTGGTCGAACGCCTGGAGCCGCCCGGACTGGGTGGAGACCAGGCGCGGGCCGCCGCCGGCCTGCTCGACGGCCGTCCAGGGTTCGGTGAGTTCGACCTGCTCGGTGCCCTCCGGGGCGCATAGGAAGGCGATGCTCTTCCCCTGAAGATCGTTCGACATGATTTCTCCTGATTTGCTCGATTTCATGGGCCCTTGCCCGGATGGACGGGTGGTATGCAGGACGTATGAGCCCTACCGGTTATCGCGAGTACCGGGCGCCGGGGCTGGCCTGCGCGTGGACGGCGGCGCTGCCGTCCGGCGCCGAGCCGTTCGTCCAGCGCGTGGTGCCGGACGCCTGCGTGGACCTGATCTGGTCGGACGCCGGGATCCTGGTGGCGGGGCCGGACACCGGGCCGGTCCCGGCGACGATGCGGCCGGGTGAGGCGGTGGTGGCGGTGCGGTTCCGGCCGGGGACGGCGCCGCCGGTGCTGGGCGTCCCGGCGGACGCGGTCCGCGACGGGCGCCTGCCCCTGCGGGAGCTGTGGGGCGGTGAGGCGGACCGGCTGGCGGAGGCGGTGGCGGGTGCCGGTGACCGGCGCGCGGCGCTGGTCGCGGCGGTGCGGGACCGGATGGGTCCGCCCGATCCGATGGTCCCGGCGGTGGTGGCCGGGCTGGCCCGGGACTCGGTGCGGGGCGTCGCGGACGGGCTGGGCATCGGCGAGCGCCAGTTGCGGCGCCGGTCGCTGGCGGCGTTCGGGTACGGGCCGAAGACGCTGCAGCGGGTGCTGCGGTTCCAGCGGGCGCTGAGCCTGGTGCGGGCGGGCCGGACGCGGGCCGCGGCGGCGTACGCGGCGGGCTACGCCGACCAGGCCCACTTCGCGAACGAGGTGCGGGGCCTGGCGGGCGAGCCCGTCGGGAACCTGCTGTGAGTCAGGGCTTGAGCCTGCCGTAGGCGCGGAGCGTCAGCAGGGATTCGACGGTGGTGAAGCCGCGCCATTCGGGCCGGGTGGCGGGCGTCCAGCTGGGGAAGGCGATGTCCCAGCCGCCGTCGTCGTCCTGGGCGTCGATGAGGGCGTCGAGTCCCGCCTCGATGGCGTCGCCGGTGAACAGGCGGCGTCCGTATCCGTCCGGGCCGGGCGCGAAGTCGAGGACGTCCTGGTGGTCGCTCTGCGCGGCGGACGCGAGGGCGTCCCGGACGCGGGCGAAGGCGGCCTCGGCGCGGTCGCGGTCTGGGACGTGGTCGAGGAACGTCAGGATGGCGAGGACGTCGTACGGCCCGGGTTCGGTGCCCGGATCGTCCAGGTGGCGCCAGCAGAAGTCGGTGGCGGGCCCGAGCCAGGGGTGCCGCGACCCGGCCCGGTGCAGCATGCCGGCGAGGGTGGCGGTGGGGTTGATGCTCCCGGGCGGGTCGTCGGGCGTCTGCCACC
The DNA here is from genome assembly GCF_040643275.1 of Spirillospora sp. NPDC047418. Lineage (NCBI taxonomy): Bacteria > Bacillati > Actinomycetota > Actinomycetes > Streptosporangiales > Thermomonosporaceae > Spirillospora > Spirillospora sp. NPDC047418. The sequence continues at coordinate 93,386 of NZ_JBEYTW010000012.1, read as the reverse complement.
AGGGGCCGTGCGGGGTGTCGCGGACGCTCGGCAGCACGAACGGCACTCCCCCGCCGTCCCGCGTGATGGACGCCAGGTAGTCGCCCACCCGCGCGACGGCCGGGTCGCCGTCCGCGCCGGCCTCGTGCAGGATCTGGAGGGCGTGCTGGGCGGGGACGGGCTGGCTGCCCTCCCCGCGCAGGTCGGGTTCGAGGGCGTGGCCGTAGCCGCCGTCGGGGTTCGCGTAGGCGCTGAGCGCGGCGAGGACTTCCGCGGCGGGCCCGCCGCGGAAGTGGAGCGCGAACCGGTGCCGGTCGATGATGCGGGCGGCGTGCCGCATGAACTGCTCGGCGCGGGCCAGGCCGGTGGCGTTCAGGACGTTCATGCGGTCCACGGTAGAGCGGCCGCTTCCGGCCGGTCTTGTAGGAAACGGACGTCTGGCGGGCGGCCTTGCGGCGAAAGGGGGACGCGGTGGGCCCGGCCACCCCAGCGGTGGGTGGCCGGGCCCCTGATGTCCCGCGTGCGGGGTGCGGGAGCGCGCGGCCCGCCGCCGCCGTGCCGGGACGGTGCCGTCCGGGCCCGGCGCGTGAACCCAGGCGGGACCGTAGCCGACCTGCCCCAAGACCACAAGGGCCCCGGAGCGGGGCGGTCGCGGTGGTCACGGCCGTTCCCAGCGGCCCCCCGGTTGTGGTCTGCTGTCCGTCATGAGTGATCCGCTTGACGAACGTGACATGGCCGGTGAGCCGCTCGCGGTGGTGGCGCGGGAGGCGGGGCCGTATCTGCGGAGCCTGCGGGACCGGCTCGTCCACGACGGGACGCAGGACGCGCTCCTGGACGAGCTCGACGGCCCGCTGCCCGCCGAGGGGGACGGCGCGGTGGCGGCGGTCGAGCGGCTGGTCCGGATCGGGACGCGGGCGGCGACGCACTCGTCCGGGCCGCGGTTCTTCCACTTCGTGGTGGGCGGGTCGACGCCGGCGGCGATGGCGGGCGACTGGACCGCGTCGCTGCTCGACCAGGCGGCCGGGCTGTGGCCGACGTCGCCGTTCGCCGCGCGGGCGGAGACGGCCGTGCTGCGCTGGCTGAAGGAGCTGTTCGGCCTCCCGGCGTCGTTCGGGGGCGTGCTGACGCCGAGCGCGACGCTCGCGCACGTGACGGGCCTGGCGTGCGCGCGCTGCTGGTGGGCGGACGGGTACGGCGTGGACGTGACCTCGCGCGGTCTGGCGGGCCTGCCGACCATGCCGGTGTTCAGCAGCGGGCTGGTGCACGTCAGCACTCGCAAGGCGCTGCAGATCCTCGGCTGCGGCCGGGACACGCTGCGCACGTTCGCCCGCGACGACGCCGGGCGCGTCGACCTCGGCGCGATGGACGCGGCGCTGGCGCGGGCTGGCGGCCGGGCGGTGGTCGTGGCGAACCTCGGCGAGGTCAACACCGGCGACTCCGACCCGATCGCCGACCTCGCGGACCTGGCCGAGCGGCACGGCGCGTGGCTCCACGTGGACGGCGCGTTCGGCCTGTTCGCCGCGCTCAGCCCCCGGACCGCGCACCTCGCGCGCGGTGTCGAGCGGGCCGACTCGGTGACGGCGGACGGGCACAAGTGGCTGAACGTCCCGTACGAGAGCGGGTTCTCGTTCGTCCGGGACCGGGACTGGCTGAGCCGCGCGTTCGGGGCGTGGGGCGCCGCGTACCTGCCGGACGCCGACGACGAGCGGACCAACTACAACACGCTGGGCCCGGAGTCGTCCCGGCGGGCGCGGGCGCTGCCGATCTGGGCGACGCTGCGCGCCTACGGCCGCGACGGCTACCGGGCGATGGTGGAGCGCCACCTCGACGTGGCCGCCCACCTCGGGGAACTCGTCGAGGCGGCGCCCGACCTGGAGCTGCTCGCGCCCGTCCAGTTGTGCGTCGCGTGCTTCCGCTACCGCCCGGACGGCGTCCCCGAGGATCGCCTGGACGACCTGAACGCGCGCCTGGGCGAGGCGCTCCTCGCGGACGGCCGCGTGTACGCGGGCACGAGCACCTACCGGGGCATGACGGTGTTCCGTCCGGCGCCGCTCAACTGGCGGACGACGAAGGCCGACGTGGAGCGCCTGGTCGACGTCCTCCGCGAACTCGGCGCCGCCCTGAAGGACTGAACCCGCGGGCCGCCCTCCAGCCGGGCGCGGGGCTCAGGTCGCGCAGTCGTTCCAGGGGGCGGACTCGTCGAGCTCGTCGAAGGGCTGGGTGAGGCTGTACCAGCAGCCGGAGTCGTCGCGGAAGACGGCCTCGATGCCGTAGGGGCGCCGCTCCGGCCGCTGGACGAACTCGACCCCGGCGGCCGACAGCCGCTCGTACTCGGCCTGGCAGTCGTCGGTGTTGAAGGCGCCGGCGCCGAGGACGCCCTTGGCGATGAGCGCCTTCATGTGCGCGGCGGAGTCGGGGTCCATGGTCGGCGGGCCGGGCACCATGAGGGTGAGGCTGAGGTCGGGCTGGTCCTTGGCGCCGACGGTGACCCAGCGCATCCCGCCGTCGCCGAGGGTCATGTCGTCGCGGACCTCCAGGCCGAGCGTGTCGGTGAAGAACGCCTTGGCCGAATCCTGGTCGAGCACCCAGACGGTGGCGAGCCCCAGTTTGGTGATCATGCCGTTTCTCCTTCGTGAGCAGCGGTGATGTGTCCACGGTAGGAGGCGGCGGTCCGGGCGGCCTTCTCGAAAGTTGCTCAGCCCCCGGCCGCGCCGCCCTTGCGGAAGCCGCCCGCCCACAGCAGCACGAAGCACCCGGGGATCGAGGACGCGCCGGGGCCGCGGGCCCGCCGCCGGAACTCGGTCGGCGTCATCCCGGTCAGCTGCTTGAAGCGGGTGCAGAACGTGCCGAGGCTCGTGAAGCCGACCAGCATGCAGATCTCGGTGACGGTCAGGTTCGCGGTGCGGAGCAGGTCCTGGGCGCGCTCGATGCGGCGGCGGGCGAGGTAGGCGCCGGGCGTCTCCCCGTAGACCTCGTGGAACAGCCGGACGAAGTGGTAGCGCGAGTACCCGGCGCGGGCGGCGACGGCGGCCACGTCGAGCGGCTCGGCCCATTCGCGGTCCATGGCGTCCCGCGCGACCCGCATCCGCCGCAGCACGCCGGTGTCCGGCGCGGACGCCGTGCTCTCCATGCCTTCGATGCTCGCACACGCCGCCGACGGAAGGGCCCCGGAGGAGCGCGCTCCCCCGGGGCCTTCGCCGTGCCGTGCTCAGGCGCCGTGCCGTGCCTCAGGCGATCGGGCGGGCCGTGGGCGGGATCGGGTAGGGCAGGTCGGTGCGGCCGGTGAGGTAGGCGTCGACGCCGCGGGCGGCGGCGCGTCCCTCGGCGATCGCCCACACGATCAGGGACTGGCCGCGGCCCATGTCGCCGGCGACGAACACGCCGTCCACGGACGTCGCGTAGGCGCCGTCGCGGGCCACGTTGCCGCGCTGGTCGAGGTCCACGCCGAGCTGCTCCAGCAGGCCCTCGCGCTGCGGGCCGAGGAAGCCCATCGCGAGGGTGACCAGCTCGGCGGGGATCTCCCGCTCGGTGCCCTCGATCGGCGCGAACCGGGTCTCCGGGCCGCCGACGTCCACCAGCCCCAGCGCGCGGACGCGGCCGTCCCCGTCGCCGGCGAACTCGGTGGTGGACACCGCGTAGACCCGGTCGCCGCCCTGGTCGGCGAGCTCCTCGTGGGCGCTCTCCATCTTGAACAGCATCGGGTACGTCGGCCACGGCTGGGCGTCCGGGCGGGCCTCCGGCGGCCGCGGCATGATCTCCAGCTGGGTGACGGACGCGGCGCCCTGCCGGATCGCGGTGCCGACGCAGTCGGCGCCGGTGTCGCCGCCGCCGATGACGACGACGTGCTTGCCCTCCGCGGAGATCGGCGACTCGTCGTAGTCGCCTTCCTGCACCTTGTTGGACGGCGGCAGGTACTCCATCGCCTGGTGGACGCCCTTGAGGTCCCGCCCGGGGACGGGCAGGTCGCGCCAGGCGGTCGCGCCGCCCGCGAGGACGACCGCGTCGTGGCGGTCGCGCAGCTCGGCGGCGGTGATGTCGACGCCGATGTTCACCGAGGTCTTGAAGGCGGTGCCCTCGGCGCGCATCTGGGCGAGGCGCCGGTCGAGGTGCCGCTTCTCCATCTTGAACTCGGGGATGCCGTAGCGCAGCAGGCCGCCGACGCGGTCGGCGCGCTCGTAGACGGTGACGTCGTGCCCGGCGCGGGTGAGCTGCTGCGCGGCGGCGAGGCCCGCGGGTCCCGAGCCGACGACCGCGACCGTCTTGCCGGTCTTCACGGCGGGCGGCACCGGGCGCACCCAGCCTTCGGCGAACGCCCGGTCGATGATCTCGACCTCGACGCGCTTGATCGTCACCGGCTCCTGGTTGATGCCGAGGACGCAGGCGCTCTCGCACGGGGCGGGGCACAGCCTCCCGGTGAACTCCGGGAAGTTGTTGGTGGCGTGCAGCCGCTCGACGGCCTCGTGCCAGTCCTTGCGGTAGACGAGGTCGTTCCACTCGGGGATGAGGTTGCCGAGCGGGCAGCCCTGGTGGCAGAACGGGATGCCGCAGTCCATGCAGCGGCTCGCCTGCTTCTCCAGGCGGTCGTTGCCGAAGTCCTCGTAGACCTCGGACCAGCTCCGGATCCGCACGTCGACCGGGCGGCGCTTCGGGAGCTCCCGCCGGACGGTCAGAAATCCCTTCGGGTCAGCCATGTGGGAAGTCCCCCTCTCTCAGCTCTGCGCGGCGGCCATGACGGCCTCGTCGACGTCGCGGCCCTCGGCCTCGGCCCTCGCCATGGCGTCCAGGACGCGCCGGTAGTCACGCGGCATGATCTTGGTGAAGCGGGTCGCGGCGGCGTCCCAGTCGTCCAGCAGCCGCCGGGCGACCTGCGAGCCGGTCTCGGCCAGGTGCCGCTCGACCAGGTCCCGGACGAACCCGGCGTCGCCGGGGTCGAGCGGTTCCAGGTCGACCATCTCGCCGTTGACCCGCTCGGGCACCAGGTCCAGGACGTAGGCGACGCCGCCGGACATGCCGGCCGCGAGGTTGCGGCCCGTCCGGCCGAGGATGACGGCGCGGCCGCCGGTCATGTACTCGCAGGCGTGGTCGCCGGCGCCCTCGACGACGGCGGTGGCGCCGGAGTTGCGGACGCAGAACCGCTCCCCCACGACGCCGCGGGCGAACAGCTCGCCGGACGTGGCGCCGTACAGGATGACGTTGCCGCCGATGATCTGCTCCTCGGCCGCGAACCCGGCGTCCGCCGGGGGCCGCAGCGTCAGCCGCCCGCCGGACAGGCCCTTGCCGACGTAGTCGTTGGCGTCGCCGACGAGCCGCAGCGTGATGCCGCGCGGCACGAACGCGCCGAACGAGTTGCCCGCCGACCCGGTGAAGGTGACGTCGATGGTGCCGTCGGGCAGTCCGGCGCCGCCGTGCCGCTTGGACACCTCGTGGCCGAGCATGGTGCCGACCGTGCGGTTGACGTTGCGGATCGGCAGCTCCAGCTTGACCGCGTCGCCGAACGCGATCGCGCCCTCGGCGAGCTGGATCAGCGTGTTGTCCAGGGCCTTCTCCAGCCCGTGGTCCTGCTCGGCGGTCCGGCGCAGCGAGGCGCCGGCCCGCACCTCGGGGGCGTGCAGAATCGGGGCCAGGTCCAGGCCGGACGCCTTCCAGTGGTCGACGGCCTCGCGCATGTCGATCATGTCGACGTGCCCGATCGCCTCGTCCAGCGACCGGAATCCGAGGGCCGCCAGGTACTCGCGGACCTCCTCGGCGATGAACTCGAAGAAGTTCACGACGAACTCGGGCTTGCCGGAGAACCGCTGCCGCAGCACCGGGTTCTGGGTGGCGACGCCGACCGGGCAGGTGTCCAGGTGGCAGACCCGCATCATGATGCAGCCCGACACCACCAGCGGCGCGGTCGCGAAGCCGTACTCCTCGGCGCCGAGGAGCGCGGCGATGACGACGTCCCGGCCGGTCTTCATCTGCCCGTCGGCCTGGACGACGATGCGGTCGCGCAGCCCGTTCAGCAGCAGCGTCTGCTGCGTCTCGGCGAGGCCCAGCTCCCACGGGGCGCCGGCGTGCTTGAGCGACGTCAGCGGGGACGCGCCCGTGCCGCCGTCGTGCCCGGAGATCAGCACCACGTCCGCGTGCGCCTTGGAGACGCCCGCCGCGACCGTGCCGACCCCGACCTCGGCGACGAGCTTGACGTGCACGCGCGCCGCCGGGTTGGCGTTCTTCAGGTCGTGGATGAGCTGCGCCAGGTCCTCGATCGAGTAGATGTCGTGGTGCGGCGGCGGCGAGATGAGGCCGACGCCCGGGGTGGAGTGCCGGGTCTTGGCGATCCACGGGTAGACCTTGTGGCCGGGCAGCTGGCCGCCCTCGCCGGGCTTGGCGCCCTGCGCCATCTTGATCTGGATGTCGTCGGAGTTGGTGAGGTACTCGGAGGTGACGCCGAACCGGCCGGACGCGACCTGCTTGATGGCGCTGCGCCGCAGGTCGCCGTTGTCGTCCGGGGTGAACCGGGACGGGTCCTCGCCGCCCTCGCCGGTGTTGGACTTGCCGCCGAGGCGGTTCATCGCGATCGCGAGGGTCTCGTGCGCCTCCGCCGAGATGGACCCGTACGACATCGCGCCGGTGGAGAACCGCTTGACGATCTCCGCCACCGGCTCGACCTCGCCGATCGGCACCGGCTCCCGCTCGCCCTCCCGGAGCTTGAACAGCCCGCGCAGGGTCATCAGCTTCTCGGCCTGCGCGTCGACCTTGGAGGTGTACTCCTTGAAGATCTCGTAGCGGCGGGTGCGGGTGGCGTGCTGGAGCTTGAATACCGTGTCCGGGTTGAACAGGTGCGGCTCGCCCTCGCGGCGCCACTGGTACTCGCCGCCGACCTCCAGGGTGCGGTGCGCGAGGTCGTTGCCGCCCGGCGGGTAGGCGCGGGCGTGCCGCTGCGCGACCTCGCGGGCCAGCACGTCGAAGCCGACGCCGCCGAGCCGGGACGTGGTGCCGGTGAAGCAGCGGGACACGACGTCCGCGCCGAGGCCGATCGCCTCGAAGATCTGCGCGCCGGTGTAGGACGCGACCGTGGACACGCCCATCTTCGACATGACCTTCAGGACGCCCTTGCCGTACGCCTTCACCAGGTTCCGGACGGCCTCCCCGGGGGTCGGGCCCTCGATGGCGCCGCCGCGGACGAGGTCCTCCACGGTCTCGATCGCCAGGTAGGGGTTGATCGCGGACGCGCCGTACCCGATGAGCAGCGCCATGTGGTGGCACTCGCGGGCCTCGCCCGTCTCGATCACCAGGCCCACCCGCGTGCGGGTCTTCTCCCTGATCAGGTGGTGGTGGACGGACCCGGTGAGCAGCAGCGACGGGATCGCGGCGCGGGCCGAGTCGGCGCCCCGGTCGGACAGCACGATGATGCGGGCGCCGGCGGCGATGGCCCGGCTCACCTCGGAGTTGATCTCCTCCAGGCGGGCCTCGAGGGCCTCTCCCCGGCCCGACACCTCGTACAGGCCCTGCACGACGTAGGCCTGCAGGTGCGGCAGCGATCCCTCGTCGTCGATGTGGATGATCTTGGACAGCTCGTCGTTGTCCAGGATCGGGGTGGGCAGCACGAGCCGGCGGCACGAGTCCGGGCCGGGCGCCAGCAGGTTGCCCTCCGGGCCGAGCGTGGACTGCAGCGAGGTGACGAGCTCCTCGCGGATCGCGTCCAGCGGCGGGTTCGTGACCTGTGCGAACAGCTGCTTGAAGTAGTCGAACAGCAGCCGCGGGCGCTCCGACAGCACCGCGATCGGGGTGTCGGTGCCCATCGACCCGATCGGCTCGGCGCCGTTCTTCGCCATCGGCGTCAGGATGATCCGCTGCTCTTCGAGGGTGTACCCGAACGTCTGCTGCCGCTTGACCAGCGTCTCGTGCGTCGGGATCTCCCGCTCGCGCCGCGGCAGCTCCTCGAACCGGACGAGCCCCTGGTGCAGCCAATCGGCGTACGGGTGCTCGGCGGCCAGCTCGGCCTTGACCTCGTCGTCCTCGACGATCCGCCCGGCGGCGGTGTCCACGAGGAAGATCTTGCCGGGCTGCAGCCGGCCCTTCCGGACGACCTCGGCGTCCGGGATGTTCAGCACGCCCGCCTCGCTGGCGAGCACGACCAGGCCGTCGCCGGTCACCCAGTACCGGCCGGGGCGCAGCCCGTTGCGGTCCAGGACGGCGCCGACGACGGTGCCGTCGGTGAAGCTGACGCTGGCCGGGCCGTCCCACGCCTCCATCAGCGTGGAGTGGAACTCGTAGAACGCGCGGCGGTCGGCGTCCATCTCGGCGTGGTTCTCCCACGCCTCCGGGATCATCATCAGCACCGCGTGCGGCAGCGACCGGCCGCCGAGGTGCAGCAGTTCCAGGCACTCGTCGAACGAGGCGGTGTCGGACGCCTCGATGTCGATCACCGGGTAGATCCGGGACAGCTCGCCCGGCAGCACGTCGGACTTCAGCAGCGCCTCGCGGGCCCGCATCCAGTTCCGGTTGCCCTTCACCGTGTTGATCTCGCCGTTGTGGGCGATGAACCGGTACGGGTGGGCCAGTTCCCAGGCGGGGAACGTGTTGGTCGAGAACCGCGAGTGGACCAGGGCGATCGCGCTGGTGAACCGGCGGTCCGACAGGTCGGGGAAGAACGGCTCCAGCTGCGGGGTCGTCAGCATCCCCTTGTAGACGATCGTCCGGCTGGACAGGCTCGGGAAGTAGACGCGGACGTCCTGCTCGGCGCGCTCGCGCATGCAGAACACGGCGCGGTCCAGTTCCAGGCCGGTCGTGCCCGCGTGCGGGCCGCCCGCGGCCGGGGCGAGGAACAGCTGCGCGAAGTGCGGCATGACGCGGCGCGCGGCCGGGCCGGTGAAGCGCGGATCGTGCGGAAGCTCCCGCCACCCGAGGACCGTCAGGCCCTCCTCGACGCAGAGCGCCTCGACGTGGGCGACGGCGGCGGCGCGCTCGGCGCCGTCCGCCGGCAGGAACGCGACGCCGGCCGCGTAGCCGCCCGCGTCGGGGAGCGGGAAGTCGCAGACCTCGCGGAAGAACGCGTCCGGGATCTGGACGAGGATGCCGACGCCGTCGCCGTCGTCGGGCTCCGCGCCCACCGCGCCGCGGTGGTCGAGGTTCTTCAGAACGGTCAGGGCGTTCTCGACGATGTCGTGGCTCTTGCGGCCGTGCAGGTCGGCGACCATGCCGACACCGCAGGCGTCGTGCTCGTTGGCCGGATCGTACAGCCCCTGCGAATCAGGGCGGCCCTGTACGCGGGCAGCAGGTGTGAAGGCAGCCGAGGCCATCAACCCTCCCGTCGTCGTCTCGTGTCACTGTCTGATGTCAGTGCAGTCGTGGGACGACGTTGGCCCTGCTGCGGTGAGATGACATTACATCACTGTCGGGAACATGCCCGACTGCACCAGATCGCGAAACTTCTTCGTGGCGATCCGGGGTGCGTCATCTCGAAGTGGTTTAGACCAAGGGTAGTCGTGCGCTTTACCCGGGCCCCGCACCGGCCCAGGTGAGGATCATCACCGAGACGCGATGTTTACGGTGATACGCCGGGGATCTACCGAGAAATTCCCTAATCGGACGGCGAACCGGACGCGCGCGCGGCGCGGCCCAGCACCGCCGGGGACTTGCCGCCCTCGATCAGCAGCGACAGCAGCGTCTCGTCGGTCGCGTCGCCCTTGCCGTCCAGCCGCGCCGCCCACGACACGACGGCGAAATGGCCCATGGCGAGGCCGCGCGCCATGCCGAACCCGCGTCCGAAGTCGTCCAGCGGCGCCGGCGCCGGCAGCGGCAGGACGAAGCCCGCGCCGATCGTCTCCTCCAGCTTCGCGACGAACCGGTCCGCGTCCGCGGAGGAGTTCAGGTTGAACACGGCGACGGCCAGCGCGTACCCGTTCCTGGTGTCGGAGTAGATGCCCCGCGCCGCCTGCGTGCAGCCGCCCCGGCCGAGTTCGGCGCCCACCGTCCCGCCCCAGACCGCGGCGGCGCAGTCGCCGTCGAGCCGCTTGGCGCGCAGCTTCGGCTTCGCCTTCCCGTCCGGGACCGCCAGCGTCGCCGCGTCCGCCGGGAACGCCTCCTCGATCGTCAGCGGCTCCGGGTCCGCGCGGCGGGCGGTGATGCCGCCGTACGCCGACGCCGACGGGGAGCTGGAGTACGAGGCCGGCGAGGGGCCGTTGCCCGCCGGCGTCCCGATCTTCGCCCCGGCGGCGTGCCCCGGGCCGCCGCCGCTCCCGCCGCGGAGCACGACCACGGCACCGAGCCCGAGCAGCACGACCAGCCCGAGGACGGCCGCCGCGCCGAAGTACAGCCTCGGCCCGAGCCCGCCGGCCTCGGGCGTCTTCCGCTCCCGGCCGGCCCGGCCCGGCTGCTCCGGGGTCCGGGGCCTCTCCGGGGTCCGGGGCTGCTTCGCCTTGCCCGGCTCGTTCGCCTTGCCGGGCCGCTTCGGCCTGCCGGGCTTCTTCGGCTTCGCGCCGCGCGGGCCGGGCGGCGGGACGTCGTCGTAGGCGTCCTCGTACGGGGCGTCCTCGTACGAGCCGTACGGCGCCCCGCCATAAGGGGACTCGTCGTAGGGGGCCTCGCTGTAGGGGGCCTCGCTGTGCGGCGGGGCGGGCGGCGGGGCCGGGCGCTCCGCGCGGGGCGCCGGGCGGCGGGGCGGCGTGCCGCGGCGGGGGCCGCCCGCGCGGGCGGGCGCCGTGCGGCGGGGGCCGGGCCGGCCGCGGCCCTGCCGGTTCACCGGTGCCCGTCCGCGGCCGCCGCGGCGGGGTTCATCGGGGTCCACGAGCGCGCAGACTACTGTCCGCCGGCCGGTGACACGCCCGCGCGGGGCGCGCTCACTGCCCGCTCCGCCCGCCGGCCGCCAGGTCGAGCCGCCCGTAGAGGAAGTCGGCCGCGTTCTCGATGACGAGGCTCACATCGATCATCTCGTTGAGCGAGGCGGGCTGCGCGCCGCCGGCCCGCTCCACCCACGTGATCACGGCGTAGTGGCCGTAGGTCTTGGCGTAGGCGGCGCTGAACCCGGGCCCGAACGCGGGTACGCCCGGCGCCTTCAGCGGCACCACCCAGCCGGCGCCGGTCGCCGGGTCCAGGTCGCGCAGGACCTGCTTGACGCCGTCCTCGGTCGCCATGTTCAGCACGATGAACTGGCCGACGTGCTTCTTGTCCCCGCTGACGTACGCGGCGCGGACGAGCTGGCTGCACTGGTGCTTGGCGAGGTCCTGCTGGAAGCGGGCGCCCCAGGTGCCGTCCTTGCAGTCGTTGGTCAGCTTGGACGCCGCCAGCGTGAACGCGTACTTGTCGCCCTTGACGCTCTTGGCGGCGAACGCCTCGCCCTCGGTGATCGCGCGGGCGTCGGCGGACCGCGCCGCGATCTGGCCGAAGCCCTCGCCGAGGTAGTCGGGCGTGTACGCCACCGGCACCGCTGGCTTGGCCGGGGCCTCGTCGCCGCCGCCGGTCAGCAGGACCGCGGCCACCGTCGCGACGACCACCACGGCCAGCGCGGCCAGCGCGGCGGCCGCGCCGATCAGCAGCTTCGCACGGGGGCGCTTGCGGCCGGGTTTCTCCTCCGGCCAGAAGTCCTGCCCGCCGCCCTGCTGCGCGGTCTGGGCGGAACCTGGGTCACGAGCCTCGATCACGCCCCGGAGCTTAGCGGTCCCGCGGTCTCCGCGCGCCCAAAAGGGCCATTCGTCCAGATTCCCGGGAGCTACACGCCGTTGGTGCCGATCAGCGCGCCCACGACGTAGGTGATGCCCGCCGCGGCGGCGCCGAACAGCAGCTGCCGCGCCCCGCCGAACCACCAGGGCCGGCTGGTGATCCGCGCCACCAGCGCCCCGGCGAGGAACAGGCCGAGGGCCGCGACGATCGCCGCCGGCCACAGCGAGGACGCGCCCAGCAGGTACGGCAGCACCGGCAGGACCGCGCCGACCGCGAACGACAGGAACGACGAGCCCGCCGCCAGCACCGGCGACGGCAGGTCTCCCGGCGTCACCCCGAGCTCCTCCCTGGTGTGCACCTCCAGGGCCTCGTCCGGGTTGCGGGACAGCTGCCGGGCGACCTCGGCGGCCGTCGCCGCGTCCACGCCGCGCGCCTCGAACACCTCGGCGAGCTCGCGCTCCTCGGCGGCCGGGTGCCGGGCGAGCTCGAGCCGCTCGACCTCGATCTCCGCCTCGGCCAGCTCCGACTGCGAGGCGACCGAGATGTACTCCCCCGCCGCCATCGAGAACGCGCCCGCCGCGAGGCCCGCGAGGCCGGCCAGCAGCACGACCTTCTGGCTCACCTGGCCGCCCGCGACGCCCGCGATCAGCGCGAAGTTGGAGACGAGCCCGTCCATCGCGCCGAACACCGCGGGCCGCAGCCAGCCCCCGGTGACGTCGCGGTGCTGGTGGTGGTGCTCCGGCACGCCGCCGGTCTTCTCACTGCTCATCTGGTCCCGCGTCCGACACCGTCGCCGCTCCTACTTCCCGTCCGCGACGGGCTCCCCCTTCGCCACCCGGCCGGGGCCGGCGGCACCGTCGCCCTCATTCTCCACGGCACGGGTCTCGGGGTCGGCCACCGGGGCGTCCTCCGGCTCGTCGTCCGGTGCGTCGTCCGAAGGAGCGTCCTCGCCGGACGCCGCCTCCGGTTCACCGGCGGCGCCGTCCTCGCGCCCGGCTTCGGACCCGTCCTCGGGCTCGGCTTCGGTCTCGGCGGCTTCGGGCCCGGCCTTCGCCTCATCGGCTTCCGGCGCGGCCTCCGCGTCGGCCTCCGCGTCGACCTTCGCGTCGGCCTTCGCGTCGACCTGGGTCTCGGTCGTGGCGGGGACGGCGGCGGTGTCCGCGGTGTCCGCGGTGCCCCCGGTGTCCGCGGCGGCGGGGGCGGGGGCGGGGGCGGGGGCGCCGACGTTCTCGGGGCCGGTGCGGTTGCGCGCCAGGTACAGGTAGGCGACCGCGCCGGCGAACACGATGATCGACGTCCAGTCGTTCAGCCGCATGCCGAGGATGTGGTGGGCGTCGTCGATGCGCAGCGCCTCGATCCAGCCGCGCCCGACCGTGTAGGCGGCGACGTAGAGGGCGAACGCGCGGCCGTGGGTGAGCTTGTAGCGCCGGTCGGCCCACAGGACGAGGACCGCGACGCCGACGCACCACAGCGACTCGTACAGGAACGTCGGATGGTAGGTCGAGATGTCGGCGTACCTCGGGTCGAGGCCGGGCCCGCCGTCCAGCATCGGCCGGTGGTTCTCGTCGATCTTCAGCGCCCAGAAGGTGTCCAGCGGGCGGCCGTACAGCTCCTGGTTCCAGTAGTTGCCCCAGCGGCCGATCGCCTGCGCCAGCGCGATCCCGGGCGCGATGGCGTCGCCGAGCGCCAGCACGGAGACGCCGTGCCGCCGGCAGCCGATGACCGCGCCGAGCGCGCCGAACGCGACCGCGCCCCAGATGCCGAGGCCGCCCTTCCAGATCTCCAGCGCCCGCAGCGGCTCGCCGTTCTCCCCGAAGTACCGCTGGTAGTCGGTGATCACGTGGTAGAGCCGCCCGCCGACCAGGCCGAACGGCACCGCCCACACGGCCACGTCGACGATCATGCCCGGCGTGCCGCCCTTGGCGGCCCAGCGCCGCTCGCCCAGCCAGACCGCGGCGACGATGCCAAGAATGATCATGATGGCGTAGGCGCGGACCGGGACGGGCCCGAGGTGCCAGACGCCCTGCGAGGGACTCGGGATGTAGGCGAGCTGGTGCATGACCGTTGACGTTACCGCCTCCCGGGCGCGGTGCGCGCCCTCTCCGTCACCGCGATCACCGCGGCCCTGCCCCCGCCGGGGGCGTGCCCCCCGCCGGGCCGGCCGCCGTGCCGCTCGACGGGCCGCTCGAACGCGTGGCGCCGGGCGCGGGTGCGCTCCCGGCGGCCTTCGCGACCGCCTTCTTCAGCTCGTCGGGCGAGCCGAGGACGTCGCCGCCGACCTTCTTGCCGTTCAGCGCCAGGTACGGGGTGGAGTCGACGCCGGACTTCCCCGCGAGGGCGCTGGCCTGGTCCACGGTCTCCATCTTCTGCTCGCCGTTGACGCACGCGGCGAAGGACGGGTCGGTCACGCCCAGGTCGGCCGCCCAGGCGATGAGGTCCTTCGGCAGGAACCCCTTCGTGCCCTCCTCGGGCTGCTCGGCGTAGAGCCTGTCGTGGTACTCGACCCAGTGGTCGGCGGGCATGCAGGCGGCGGCGTTCGCGGCCCGCCGCGAGTTCGACATCAGCGGCTCCTGCTGGAACAGCTGGAACGGCCGGTACACCACCTTCAGCTCGCCGTCCGCCGCGAGCTGCTTCATCGTCGCGCCGAGCCGCGCCTCCATCCCCTTGCACGCGGGGCACTGGAAGTCCTCCCAGACGTCGAGGACGGGCGCGGTCACGCCCGGCTTCGCCATCGCGACCGAGCCGTCCTGCTGCCGGGTCGCGGGCGCGAGCGCGCCCTTGTAGTCGCCGATCTCCGGCCCGCCGCCGCCGTCCCGGGTCACCAGCACGACGACGGCCGCGACCACCACCCCCGCCAGGGCGACGGCGCCGAGGACCACCAGCAGCGCCCGCTGCCGGCGGCCCCGCGCCGCCGCCCGTGCCCGTTCGTCCGCCAGGCGCCTGCGCGCCGACGGTCCGCCGTCCTGCTCGCTCATCGATCCCCCGATCGCCACCGTGCGTGTTCCCGAGCTACCACGAGCGTAGCGGGGACGGCCGGGCGGGGGTCTCAGGCGGCGCCGGGCGGCGCGGCCGCGTCGGCGGGCGGGATCACTTCCCGGTCTTGCCCGCCGCGTCGATGGTCGCCCGCAGCGCCGCGGGGTTCATGAACTGGGAGCTGTCGAGCTTCTGGCCGTTCAGGAACACGGTCGGGGTGCCGTCGACGCCGCGGTCCTGCAGCGCGTACTTGGTCATCGAGTCGACCGTCGACTTCTTCTGCCCGTCCCGGACGCACTTCTCGAAGTTCGGGTCGGTGACGCCGACGTCCTTGCCCCACTTCACGAGGTCGTCGGGCGAGAAGCCCTCCGAGCCCTCGGCGGGCTGGAACTTGAAGAGCGCGTCGTGGTAGGAGATCCACTTGTCGGCCGGGACGCACAGCGCCGCCTCGGCCGAGCGCAGCGAGTTGATCTTGACGGGGTCCTTCTGCTGCCCGAACAGGTGGAACGGCCGGTAGACGACCTTGACCTTGCCCTGCTGGGCGAGTTCCTGGACGGTCTTGCCGGTGGCCTCCTCGAACTGCTTGCAGATCGGGCACTGGAAGTCCTCGAAGATCTCCAGCTCCGGCTTGGCCACGCCGGACTGCGCCATCACGATGGAGCCGTCGTCCTGGCGGCTCAGCGGGGCCAGCGCGCCCTGGTGGACCTCGGCGCGGCCGTTCTTGTTCTTCTGGTCGATGACCAGGACGGTCCCGACCACGATCACCGCCACGGCCACCACCGTGCCGAGGACGATGGCGAGCAGCCGCCGCTGCTTCTCCCGCGCCGCCTGCCGCTTGCGCTCTGCGGCCAGGCGCTCCCTCGCGGACCGCTCTCGTGCGGCCTTGCTCATTGGTTCTCCTCGTGCGTGCGGACCCGGGCGCCGCCACCGTGCGGCGCGGTACCGGGGAGATTAGTCGACCTGACCGATCCGTCGGAATTCGTCGATCAGGACGAGCAGGAACAGGACCACGGTGACGGCGTGCACCCCGGTGCACCACAGGCAGATCTTGTGCAGGACCGCCAGTTCGACGGTGACGAGGTAGACGACCATCAGCACGCCCACCGAGACGCCGGCCACCCGCCCCCAGCGCAGCGGCGGCCACGTCGAGCGCAGCGCCCACGGCGTCAGCAGCGCGCCGAAGCCGACGAAGAACGCGAGGCCGAGCAGCGGCATCGGGATGCCGAGCAGGGACGAGTAGTCGCTCGTCGTGACCGCGTGGCAGTCGATCGTCGACGTCGCCGAGCAGACCAGCGCGCCCTCGTCGTAATGGGTGATCGTCAGGTAGACGGAGATCCCGAGCCCGGCGAGCGTCAGCAGCCAGGCCGGGATCTGGAACCACGCGGGCGGCAGCGCCGGCGGCGCCGCCTCGTCCCGGCCCTTCGCCGTCATCTCTTGTGTCATCGTGATCCTTCCGGGACCGCCTCCTCCGGCGAACACACCCTACGGGAGTGCGGCGGCACCACAAGCAACAACTCGGCGGCGGTCGCCGCGAGTTCCCGGAACACCGTAAAGCCCGCGCGGAAGCGGCTTCTCCGCGTTCCGCGCGGGCCCTTACGGCATGTCCGTAATGATCAGTGTCGGCCGCGGACGCCGGCCGCGAGCTCCTCGGTGAACGACCTGACCGCGGCCACCCCCGCCGGGAGGTCGGGCGCCTCCAGGACGCGGCGCACGAACGCCGACCCGACGATCACGCCGTCGGCGAACCCGGCGATCTCGGCGGCCTGCGCGCCGCTGCCGACGCCGAGCCCGAGCCCGACCGGCAGCCCCGTGCCGGCCTTGTCGATGACCGCGCGGGTACGCTCGACCAGCCGCGGGGCGCCGGTGTCGACGGCGGAGCGGGCGCCGGTGACGCCCATCAGCGACGCCGCGTACACGAAGCCGCGGCACTGCCCGGTGATCGTCTCGATGCGCTCGTCGGTGGAGCTGAGCGCGACCAGGAACACCCGGTCGAGGCCGTGCGCGTCGGACGCCTCCAGCCACTCGCCGCCCTCCTCGGGCGTGAGGTCCGGGGTGATCAGCCCGCTCCCGCCGGCGGCGGCGAGGTCGCGGGCGAACCGGTCGGCGCCGTAGTGGTCGACGGGGTTCCAGTACGTCATGACGAGGACCGGGGCGCCGGCGGCGGCGACGGCCTCGACCGTGCGGAACACGTCGGCGACGCGGGCGCCCCCGACGAGGGCCTGGTGGACGGCGTCCTGGATGACGGGGCCGTCCATCATCGGGTCGGTGTAGGGCAGGCCGAGCTCGATGACGTCGCAGCCCGCGTCGACCATGGTCCTGGCCACCTCGATGGCGCCGTCGACGGTCGGGAACCCGACGGGCAGGTAGCCGACGAGCGCGGCCCGCCCCTCGGCACGGGCCTTGTCGTAGGCGGTCCGGGCGCTCACTGGGCCGCTCACTGGGCCTCTCCTTCCGGCATCAGGCCGAAGAAGGCGGCGGCCGTGTGCATGTCCTTGTCGCCGCGCCCGGACAGGCACACCACGATCGTGGCGTCCGGGCCCAGCTCCCTGCCGACCTTCAGCGCGCCGGCGAGCGCGTGCGCGGACTCGATGGCCGGGATGATGCCCTCGGTGCGGCACAGCAGCGCGAACGCCTCCATCGCCTCCGCGTCGGTGATCTCGCGGTACTCGGCGCGGCCGGTGTCGTGCAGCCACGAGTGCTCGGGGCCGACGCCCGGATAGTCGAGCCCGGCGGAGATCGAGTGGGTTTCGAGGGTCTGGCCGTCGTCGTCCTGGAGCAGGTACGTCCGCATGCCGTGGATGACGCCGAGGGAGCCGCCGGTGAGGGTCGCGGCGTGCTTGCCGGACGCGACGCCGTCGCCGCCGGCCTCGAACCCGTACAGGCGGACGGACTCGTCCGGGACGAACGCGTGGAAGGTGCCGATCGCGTTCGAGCCGCCGCCGACGCAGGCGACGACCGCGTCCGGCAGGGCGCCGGTCATGTCGACGCACTGCCGCCGCGCCTCGACGCCGATGATGCGCTGGAAGTCGCGGACCATCATCGGGAACGGGTGCGGGCCCATCACGGACCCGATGCAGTAGTGGGTGTCGTCGACGGTGGCGACCCAGTCGCGGAACGCCTCGTTGCAGGCGTCCTTGAGGGTGCGGCTGCCGGTCTTCACCGGGATCACCTCGGCGCCGAGCATCCGCATCCGGGCGACGTTGAGGGCCTGCCGCTCGGTGTCGACCTCGCCCATGTAGACGGTGCAGGTCAGGCCGAGGAGCGCGGCGGCGGTCGCGGTGGCGACGCCGTGCTGCCCGGCGCCGGTCTCGGCGAGGATCCGGGACTTGCCCATCCGGCGGGTGAGCAGCGCCTGGCCCAGCACGTTGTTGATCTTGTGGGAGCCGGTGTGGTTGAGGTCCTCGCGCTTCAGCAGCACGCGGGCGCCGCCCGCGTGCTCGGCGAACCGCTTCGCCTCGGTCAGCAGGCTCGGACGTCCCGCGTAGTTCGCGAGGAGGTCGTCCAGCTCCGCGGTGAAGGCCGGGTCGTGCTTGGCGGCCTCGAACTCGCGGGTCAGCTCGTCCAGCGCCGCCATCAGCGCCTCGGGGGCGAAGCGGCCGCCGAACCGACCGAAATGGCCCGTGGCGTCGGGTACAGCACCGCGCGCGGCGGTGTCCGTGGTCATGGGAAAACGCGTCCTGTCATGGGAGAAGCGAATGGGGTCGGTGGGTCCTGGGCTCAGCCCCGCCATCGCTCCCGGAGCGGTTCGACCTGCATGCCACTCACCCTATCCAGTCCGGCTCAGCCGCTCAGCCGCTCAGCCGCTCTGCCGCAGCGCCGGATGCGCGCCCGCGGCGACCAGGTCGGCGACCGCGGCGCGCGGATCCCGGCCGATCACCAGGCTCTCCCCCACCAGCACGGCGTCGGCACCGCTGGAGGCGTAGGCGAGCAGGTCGTGCGGGCCCCGCACCCCCGACTCGGCGATCTTCACGACGTCCTTGGGGATGGTGGGCGCGACGCGCGCGAACACTCCCCGGTCGACCTTGAGGGTGCGCAGGTCGCGGGCGTTCACCCCGACGATCTTCGCGCCCGCCTCGACCGCGCGGGCCGCCTCCTCCTCGGTGTGCGCCTCGACGAGCGGCACCAGCCCGATCGACTCGGCCCGCTCCACCAGCGACACCAGGGCGTCCTGCGGCAGCGCCGCGACGATCAGCAGCACCATGTCGGCGCCCGCCGCGCGCGCCTCCCACAGCTGGTAGGAGGTGACGATGAAGTCCTTGCGCAGGACCGAGATGTCGACGTTCGCGCGGACGTCCGCGAGGTCGGCGAGGCTGCCGCCGAACCGGCGCCGCTCGGTCAGCACGCTGATCACCTTGGCGCCGCCGGCCTCGTAGTCGCGGGCCAGCGCGGCGGGATCGGCGATCGCCGCCAGCGCGCCCTTGGACGGGCTGCTGCGCTTGACCTCGGCGATGACCGACACCCCGGGGCCGCGCAGCGCACCGAGCGCGTCCCGCGCCGCCGGGGCCTTCGCCGCCTTCTCCTTGAGTGCGTCGAGCGGGACCTCGCGCTGCCTGTCGGCGAGATCGGCCCGGACGCCCTCGATGATCTCGTCCAAAACGCTCAAGGTCGCAGGCCCCCTATTTCAGGTCGTTCCGTGCACTATATCGATCGCGGGAAACGGCCCCCCGGCCGCCCCGTCGGCGACGCGGGCCGCGGGGGTCAGGGGGCCAGCGCATGGGCGAAGGGGAGGTTGCGGGCTATCCAGTAGACGATCACCAGGCCGAGGAACGCGTAGACCACCGGCTGTTTGAAGAGCACGGTCCGCATCGGCAGGCCCTGGGCGCTACTGACCGTCCAGCGGACGTAGAGGTAGCCGAAGACCGGCAGCAGGACGAACAGGAGCGGGTTGAGGCCGAACGCGATGCCCACGTCCCCGTGGGTCAGTGCGTAAACGAGCCGCGTCATCCCGCAGCCGGGGCAGTAGTACCCGGTCAGCATCAGGAACGGGCAGCCGGGGTAGTGCCCCGCCTCGTTCGGGTCGCCCCGGAACGCCACGACCAGCGACCCGGCGACGACCCCGCCGAGCACCGCCGCCTGCGGCAGCAGCGCCCGCACCCCCTGCCTGGGCGCGTGCGAATGCTCTTGCGGCGGAACGGCTACCCGAGTCACACACCCACGATAGGTGACCGCCGTCGCACGGTCCGACCCCCCGCCCCGGCAGGTTGAAGCTCAGCCACCCCAGCAAGTTAAAGCTCAGCCGCCCCAGCAGGTTGATGCTCAGCCGTCCCAGCAGGTTGAAGCTCAGCCGTCCCAGCAGGTTGAAGCTCAGCCGGCGGAGTACGGGCAGGCAGGCGGAGCGAGCGCTAGCGAGCGCAGCGGGCATGCCCGGCGACGCAGGCGACCGCAGCGACGCCGCACACGCCAGAACAGGCACGACAGACCGCAACAGCGGCGTGAGGATCGCCTGCGTCGCTGACGGGGGTTCCAGGGGGTCGCCCCCCTGGGTCAACACAGCCCCCTGGGTCAACGAGAGTCGCTCCCCCGATCGAGCACGTAGCCGATGCCGCGGACGGTTCTGATGGGGGTGTCCTCGCCGAGTTTGGCGCGGAGCTGGGCCACGTGGACGTCCACGGTGCGGCTGCCGGCGCCGGCGCCGGGGCCCCAGGCGGCGTCGAGGAGCTGCTCGCGGGTGAAGACGCGGCCGGGGTTGGCCATGAGGAATTCGAGGAGGTCGAACTCGGTGACGGTGAGGGCGACGCGGCGGCCGCCGGTGACGGCGGTGCGGCCGCGGGGTTCCAGGGCGATCGGCCCGGCCCGCAGCGGCGCCGCGGGCGGTTCGGCGGGGGCGCCGCGGCGGAGCGCGTCGGCCACGGCGGCGACCAGGACGCGGGGGCCGAACGGGCGGTCGACGCGGTGGTCGCCGAGGGCGCGGCCGACCGCCGGGTCGAGGGGGCCGGTGACGGCGACGACGGGGGCGGGGCGGGCGGCGTCGGCGGTGCGGCGGTAGAGGTCGGCGGGCAGCGCGGCGGTGGACAGGTCGAGGACGACGATGTCGGGGCGGGTGCGCTCGGCGGCGGCGGGCGCGCGGCCGGGGTCCGGCTCGATCTCGACGTCGAAGCCCTCCCGGGCGAGGTAGCGGCGCTGCAGTTCGGCGACGGCCGGGTCGTGCTCGGCCACGAGCACGAGTCCGCCGCCGTCGGCGGTCACGGGCGGCCGTTCCGCTGGGCGGTCGGGTCCTCGCCGCGGTCGAGGGAGCGCCACATCGCGGACGGGTCGTCCGCCGCGGGCTCCTTGGCGGGCGTACGGGCGCCGGCGCGCTCGTAGCGGGACGACATGCCGGGCCAGCGGGTGCCGCGCACGGCCGCGACGAGGCCGGCGACGACGAGGAGCACGCCGCCGGCGACCGAGACCACCCACCACAGGTTCACGTTGAGGGCGGGGTCGGCGCCGAGTTTGAGCAGGGCGCTCTTGTCGCCGGCGGCCGAGAGCACGTTGGAGCGCTGGACGGCGACGGTCGAGGCGTAGGCGATGCCCGCGCCGAACAGGGCGATGAGGACGCCGACGGCGGCGCGCACCCTGCCGCGGGTGGCGAACAGCGCGGCGAGGCCGGCCAGGCCGGCCCAGCCGAGGGCGCCCGCCGCGCCGCCGAGGTCGCCGCCGGTGAGCGTCTGGGTGAAGGGGGTGATCGCGTCCTCCGCCCTGACGGTGGCCCAGGTCCGGCCGCCGGCGAGCAGGGCGAGTCCCGCGCCGGCGGCGCACAGCAGCGCCGTCAGGCCGCGTTCACGCCCGGGCGTCATGCGCTCTGCTCGGGGCGTTCGCCGGGCACGGCGTCCAGGACGTCGGCGTCCCAGCAGGTGCGGTCGCCGGTGTGGCAGGCGCCGCCGACCTGGTCGACCTTCACCAGGACGGCGTCGGCGTCGCAGTCGAGCGCGACCGACTTCACCCACTGCTGGTGGCCGGAGCTCTCGCCCTTCACCCAGTACTCCCGCCGGCTGCGCGACCAGTAGGTGCAGCGGCCGGTGGTGAGGGTGCGGTGCAGGGCCTCGTCGTCCATCCAGCCGAGCATGAGCACCTCACCGGTGTCGTACTGCTGGGCGATGGCGGGGACGAGGCCGTTCGGGTCGCGCTTCAGCCGATCGGCGATCTTCGGGTCCAGGTTGGACGGGCGTGCGGACATGACCCGCAGTTTATGGCGCCCCGGCTCCGGCCCGAACGAAGCCCCATGCGAACGAGGCCCCGTGCTGATAGGACGTGCTGATCGGACGTACCGAACGAAAGGGCCCGCTCCCCGGCGGAGGAACGGGCCCAGACGTACGACTACGGGTGTTACAGGGGGACGACCTGGTCGGCCTGGGGACCCCGGTTACCCTGCGTCACCTCGAACTGGACGCGCTGGTTCTCGTCCAGCGTGCGGTATCCGGAGGACTGGATGGCCGAGTAGTGCACGAAGACGTCCGGACCGCCGCCGTCGACGGCGATGAATCCGAAGCCCTTCTCGGCGTTGAACCACTTCACGGTGCCCTGCTGGGGCATGTCTTTCTCCTTGCGGCAAAACCTGGGCCCACACCTCGCGGGCCCGTGCGGTCGCTGCGGAACGCTCTCGCCCCCGGTACGGTCCCGGAAAAGCCAAAACGCCCGCTGCCATCAGTCCGCGGGCGTCTTCACGATCGAGAACCACGACTGCAACCGACCGACCCACAGTATCACCGGTTCCGCGTAAAGCGGAGGAGCCGCAAGGCACGCGATTCTTCTCTCGGCGAACCATGCCGTTACCTGCCCGTTAAAGACTCCAACCGGTCTCGGTCAGGCTCTTGACAGCGTCCGTCGCCCCGGTGAGGCGGACGTCGGCGACGTCCCGGCGGCCCAGCGCCCACAGCACGAGTTCGCCGACGGCGCCGTGCACGCGGACGGCCCCGCGGGCGTTACGGCGGGCGTTCCGGCCGCGCACCGGCACCCGCAGGCTGCGGCCGTCCGGTTGCACCAGCGTTACCTCGACCTGAACCTTTCTTAGGACAAAGCGGGCAATTTTTATCCGCCGCCAGAGCAGTTCCCCGAGTTCCGGCGAGATCTCCCGGGGGCTCCAGTCGGGACGCGCCCGCAGCACGTCCTCATGGTGCACAAAGAACTCGACACCGTTCGCGATTTTGTCGACTCCCGGAAGCGCGTACGGCGACAACTTCGCCGGTCCGTCCCGGAACCGTTCGACGAGCCGCTCGAACGGGACGGCGCGCGCGGTCCGGCGCCGGACGCGCTCGGTGTAGAAGGACAGCGGCGGCAGCAGTATTCCGGGGGCCGCGTCGACGCGGTCCTCCCGGACGACCAGATGGGCGGCCAGATCGCGGGCGGTCCAGCCCGCGCACTCGGTGGGCGCGTCCGGCCCGGCCTCCGCCAGCGCGGCCGCCAGCAGCAGCCGCTCGCCGCGGACGGGGCCCGGATCGGCCGGGCCGCGCTCGGGTGTGGTCATCCTCCCGATCGTAGGCGGTGCCGACCCGGCCGGGAATAAGCGCCCCGGGCGGATGGTAGGCAATGTGCGGGCCCGCAGATCCCCCCGCCGCGGTGCGAGGGGGCGCGCGCGGGCCCCGTCCCGTGCAAGCCGTGAACGAGGAGTCGCCGTGCCACCTGCGTCCAGACGCGTCAGCCCCCATGTGCTCCGGGAGGGCATGGGCGTGCTGTGGGTCGCGGTCAAGGCGGAGCCCCGGGTGTTCACGGCGTCGGTGGTCGCCAGCGCGCTGTACGCGGCGATGACGGTGGCGACGGCGAAGGTCCTCGGCTGGGCGACCCAGGAGGTCGTGCTGCCCGCGTTCGCGTCGGGGAGCACGACGGCCGGGGCGCTGGCCGGCGCCGCCGCCCTGATCATGGGCGTGGCGCTGCTGAAGGCGCTCGGCGTCGCGGGCCGCCGCTTCTACGCGGGCCTGATGCAGTACCGGCTGCAGGCGACCTACCGGCGCGCGGTGACCCGGCAGTACCTGCGGCTGCCGCTGGCATGGCACCACCGGCACCCGACGGGCCAGCTGCTGTCGAACGCCAACGCCGACGTGGAGGCGGTGTGGGCGCCGATCGCGCCGCTGCCGATGGCGGTCGGGGTGGTGTTCATGCTGGCGATCGCCGCGGTGTCGATGCTGGTG
This sequence comes from Spirillospora sp. NPDC047418, assembly GCF_040643275.1. Taxonomy (NCBI): domain Bacteria; kingdom Bacillati; phylum Actinomycetota; class Actinomycetes; order Streptosporangiales; family Thermomonosporaceae; genus Spirillospora; species Spirillospora sp. NPDC047418. The sequence continues at coordinate 69,690 of NZ_JBEYTW010000012.1, read as the reverse complement.
ACGGACGTGGTCGTGGCCGGGGTCGCCTTCCTGGTCTTCCCCGCCGTCGCGCTGATCAACGTGGTGTACCAGCGGCGGCTGTCGCCGGTCGCGACCCGCGCGCAGCAGCTGCGCGCCGAGGTCAGCGAGGTGGCGCACGAGAGCTTCGAGGGCGGCCTGGTGGTCAAGACCCTCGGCCGGGAGGCGGCGGAGACGCACCGGTTCCGGGAGCGGGCGGAGGCGCTGCGCGACGCCAACGTCGCGGTCGGCCGGATCCGCGGGCTGTTCGACCCGGTGCTGGAGGCGCTGCCGAACCTCGGCGTGCTCGCCGTCCTGGTGATCGGGTCGGCGCGGCTGGAGGCGGGCGCGATGTCGCCGGGCGACCTGGTGAACGTCGCCTACCTGTTCACGCTGCTGTCGTGGCCGATCCGGGCGCTCGGCTGGGTGCTCGGCGAGGTGCCGCGCAGCGTCGTCGGGTGGGAGCGGGTCCGCGGCGTGCTGGACGCGACCGGCTCCCTGTCCTACGGCGACGGCGCGCCGGACGGCTCCGGCGGGGCGACCGGGCTGGAGGTCCGCGAGGTCCGGTTCGCCTACGAGGCGGCCGGGGACGGCGCCGATCCGGAGCGGCACGTCCTGCACGACGTGTCGTTCGCGGCCTCGCCCGGCCGGACGATCGCGGTGGTCGGCCCGACGGGCTCGGGCAAGTCGACGCTGACCTCCCTGCTGGTCCGGCTGGTCGACCCGGCGGACGGCTCGGTCCTGCTGGACGGCCTGGACCTGCGCGACGTCCGGCGCGGCGGGATCGCGGCGACGGCGGCGCTCGTCCCGCAGCAGACGTTCCTGTTCGACGACACCGTGCGCGGCAATGTCACGCTCGGCCTGGACGTGCCGGACGAGCGCGTCTGGGAGGCGCTGCGCCTCGCCCAGGCGGAGGGCTTCGTCGCCGCGCTCGCCGGCGGCCTCGACACGAAGGTGGGCGAGCGCGGGGCGACCCTGTCCGGCGGGCAGCGGCAGCGGCTGGCGCTGGCCCGCGCGCTGGTGCGGCGGCCCCGCCTGCTCGTCCTGGACGACGCGACGTCCAGCGTCGACCCGCAGGTGGAGGCGCGGATCCTGCAGAGCCTGCGGGAGGCGCAGTCGCGGGAGGCGGGCGGCGCGACCGTCGTGGTCGTCGCCTACCGCAAGGCGACGATCGCGCTGGCCGACGAGGTCGTGTACATGGAGCGCGGCCGCGTCGCCGGGCGCGGCGCCCACGCCGATCTGCTGGAGAGCTCGGAGGGCTACCGCAACCTCGTCAACGCCTACGAGCGGGCCGAGGCCGAGCAGGAGGCCGTCGAGGGCGGCGAGGAGGCCCTGGCATGACGATCATGGACAGTACCGCCGGGAGCGAGGGTGCGATCAGCACCCTCAGGCGGGGGCTGCGGCTCAGCCCGGAGTTCAGCGCGGGCCTCACCGTGACGCTGCTGCTGGCCCTGGTGTCGACGGCGGGACGGGTGGTGGTGCCCATCGCCGTCCAGCAGACGATCGACAAGGGCATCGGCCGCGAGGGCGGCCCCGACATCGCGTTCATCCGGACGGCGGTGCTGCTGTGCGCGGCCGCCGTACTGGTGACGGCCGTGTGCGCGTACCTGATGAACGTGCGGCTCTACAAGACGTCCGAGGGCGGCCTGGCGGCGCTGCGGGTGAAGGCGTTCCGGCACGTCCACGACCTGTCGATGCTCACCCAGAGCGGGGAGCGGCGCGGCGCGCTGGTGTCGCGGGTGACGGGCGACGTCGACCAGATCAGCCAGTTCATGCAGTCCGGCGGGCTGATGTTCATCGTGTCGATCGGCCAGCTGGTCGTCGCGAGCGTCCTGATGCTCGTCTACTCGTGGCAGCTGGCGCTGCTGGTGTGGGTGGCGTTCCTGCCGCTGGCGTTCGCGCTGCGCCGCTTCCAGGCCATCCTGTCGCGCGCCTACATGCTGGTCCGCGAGCGGATGGGCGACCTGCTCGCCGCCGTCGGCGAGTCGGTCGTCGGCGCCCCGGTCATTCGGGCGTACGCGTCCGAGGAGCGCACCGGCCGCCGGGTGGACGAGACCGTGGACGCCCACCGCGACGCGCAGACCCGCGCGCAGGCGATGGTGGCGCTGACGTTCCCGGTGAGCGAGCTGGTCGCGGCGCTGGCCACGGCGGCGGTCGTCATCGCCGGGACCCTCCTCGGCATCGCCGGCGACCTGTCGGCCGGGAAGCTGATCGCGTTCCTGTTCCTGGTCACGCTGTTCGTCAGCCCGATGCAGACCGCGACCGAGGTGTTCAACCAGGCGCAGAACGCGATCGCGGGCTGGCGGCGCGTGCTCGGCGTGCTGGACACCGTCCCGGACGTCGCCGACCCGGGCGACGCGGGCGCGGCGCCGCCGCGCGGCCCGATCGAGGTGCGGTTCGAGTCGGTGGGGTTCGCCTACCCGGGCGGCCCGCAGGTCCTGCACGACGTGAACGTCGGCATCGCGCCGCGCAGCCGTGTCGCGGTCGTCGGGCAGACGGGCTCCGGCAAGACCACGTTCGCCAAGCTCCTGACCCGCCTCATGGACCCCGTGTCGGGCCGCATCCTGGTGGACGGCGTGCCCCTCGCCGGCATCCGCTTCTCCTCGCTGCGCGAGCGGATCGTGATGGTCCCGCAGGACGGGTTCCTGTTCGACGCGACGCTGGGCGACAACATCCGCTACGGGCGGCCGGACGCGTCCGACGAGGACCTCGCCCTGGCCCTGACCGAACTGGGTCTCGCCGACTGGCTGGACGGGCTCCCGCAGGGCCTCGCCACCCCCGTCGGCCAGCGCGGCGAGTCGCTGTCGGCCGGCGAGCGCCAGCTCGTCGCGCTCGCCCGCGCCTACATCGCCGACCCGGACCTCCTCGTCCTGGACGAGGCGACGTCCGCCGTCGACCCGGCCACCGAGGTGCGCATCCAGCGCGCCCTGGACGGCGTCACCCGGGGGCGCACGGCCATCGCCATCGCGCACCGCCTGTCCACCGCGGAGGCGGCCGACGAGGTGATCGTCTTCGAGGCCGGCCGCGTCGTCCAGCGCGGCCCGCACGCCGACCTCGTCGCGCGTCCCGGCGTCTACGCCGACCTGCACGCGTCCTGGATCGCGCAGCGTGGGTTGTGAACGGCGATCGCGGTGGTGAAGGACATCACCGACCTGGGGTAAAGCACTTGCCCGTTATCTGGTCTAGTGCGCATTCTGGCGGGGTGAGCAACGAGGTCGTGTTGGAATCGGCGGGCACGCTGCACGGTCAGCTGCAGCGGGGGCTGGGGAGGGCCGCGCGGCGCGCGGCGGACGTGCGGGGAGCGGGCGAGTACGTGTACGCCTGCGTCCGGCGGGATCCGCGGTGGGACCGGCAGTGCGAGTCGCGGCGGCTGTACTACGCCCGGTTGATGGTGGACCTGGAGCTGCCGGCGGGCCCGGTGGCCGAGCACCTGTTCGACCCGGCCGACCACACCGACCCGGACGACTGGCGGGTCGACCTCGCGCTGGGCGTGCTCGCGGACCTGGTGCGGCTCAGCCGGCGGGAGGCGGCGGCGCCGCTGCGGCGCTACGCCGAGGAGGGCGCGCAGTGGTTCGACGCGGTGGTGGAGCTGATCGACCTCGAGGACCCCGCGCTGGCGCCCGGTCTGGACGACGTGGTGGCGGCGCGCTGCGACGACGCCGACCTCGCGCTGCTGATACCCGCCCGGCGCAACCCGGTGATCGAGGCGTGGGCGGCGCGGCAGCCGCGGGTGGCGGCGGCGCTGGCGCGGCAGCGGGAGGCGGGCCGGGCGGCGCGCCGCGCGATGGTCGCCGCGCCGGGGCGGGACGCGCAGAGCGAGGCGGAGCTGCTGGAGGTGGCGCGGCGGCGCGGGGAGGGCGCCATCGCGGCGATCTTCGAGCTGGGGCGGCGGCGGGCGCCGGCGCTGCTGGACCTCGCCGAGGAGCTGCTGCCGCAGCGGCCGAGCCGGGTCGGCGGCGCGGTGTGCCGGGCGCTGCGCGACTACGGGCCGGAGACGCTGCCGCGGGCGCGGGCCTGGGCGGCCGAACGCGGCGGCTGCGCCGACATGGGGCTGCGCATCCTCGCCCGGTACGGCACCCGCCAGGACATCCCGCTGCTGATGGACGAGCTGCACGGCGCCGTCGCCCGGCGGGAGTGGGGCGGCGCCGCCGGGCCGATCGAGGGGCTGGGGCGGCTGCGCGCCGGCGAGGCCGTGCCGCTGCTGAAGACCGCGTGGACCGAGTCGACCTACGCCTACCTGAGACCCCGCATCCTGACCGCGCTGACGAGGACGGCGCCGCACACGGCCGAGTCCTACAGCGTCGAGGGGCTGTGGGACTGCGAGGAGGGCGTGCGCGCCGAGGCCGCCCGGACCGCGCCGCTCACCCGCGAGACGGGGCTGCGGCTGCGGCGGCTGCACCAGGACGGCGCCGAGGAGCCCGCCGTCCGCGCCGCGGCGGGGACCCGCCTGATGACCTGACCGCGCCGGCGGCCTGAGGAGCCCGGTGAACCCCGCCGGGGCGGGACGCGTATTCACCCCTCGAATCGCTCATCTCACCCCGGAGAGGAATGGCGATGGGTTCCCGACACCCCCTCGGCCTCATCAGGCCGCCGCTGCTGTGCGCCGCCGCGCTGGCGCTGCCGCTCGCGGCGGGCTGCTCCGCGAGCTCGGACGCCTCGTCCGGCGCGAAGGCCGCGAACCCGGCCAGCCTGCAGGAACTCGCCCGGCAGACCGGCTGCACGGTGACCGGGCAGCGCAAGGTCAAGGACCTGGAGCAGGGGAACTGCAAGAACGCGCGCGGCCGGTACGTCCTGCTCAGCTTCACCACCGACCAGGGCATGAACGCCTGGCTGCACGAGGCCAAGCCGTGGGGCGGCTGGTACCTGGTCGGGGCCCGCTGGGTGGCGGTCAGCGAGAAGCCGACGCTGGAGGACCTCCGCGGGGACCTCGGCGGAAAGATCGTGCAGGGCGACCACCACGGCGGCGGGCCCGGCGGCACCGAGCACAGCGGCACCGGGCACGGCTGAGCCCGGCTCGGCCCGGTTCAGCCCGCCGCGGGCCCCTCCCCGCCCCGCACCAGCAGGACGCTCCAGCGTTCCAGGGCCGGGCCGACGCGGGCGAGGACGCGCCGCGCGGCGAGCCCGCGCCCGATCGTGCCCGGACTCCACAGCGGGTGCCCGGGGCCGTCCACGACGACCCGGACGGCGGCGACCGGCAGCCCGCCGCCGCGTGCGGCGACGACGGCCGACTCCATGTCGGCGACGCGGGCGCCCTGCGCGGCCAGCACGGCCCGCTGCCCGCCGCGGACGACGCGGTCGGTGGTGACCAGCGCGCCGACCTGGGCGCTCAGGCCGTCCCGGATCAGTTCCCCGGCGAGCAGGCGCGGCGCGGCGCAGGCCAGCGCCGTGCCGCCGGGGCCGCGGATCTCGTCGGCGACGAGGACGTCGCCCGGCCGCAGCCGCTCGTCGAGCGCGCCGCCGAAGCCGACGGTGACCAGGGCGGCGCACGCGTCCGGCAGCCGGGCGGCGCGCCGGGCCCGGTAGCCGACGACCACGACCGGCGTGCGGGCGAGCCCCCGCCGGACCGCACGGGCCTCGATCCGCAGCGCGGCGCACACGACCGGGCCCACCACGGGCGGCTCCGCGGCCTCGTCCTCGGCACCGCCCACGGGTGCGCTCTCGGTGCTCACGCGTCCAGCGAAGCACGGGGCCGCCCGCCAGTTCCAGCCGCGTCACCGTGCGGTACCACATTCGTCCCGGACGGATCCGCCTCGCGGAGGGGGCCGGCGGCCGGGCCTGCCCCGTAGACTCCACCGCATGACCTCCTTTCCCCTCCGGCGGAAGCTGGCCGTACTCCCCTTCGCGCTGCTGCCGCTCGGCGCGCTCGCCGCGTGCGGCGGCGAGAACAGCACGACGTCCTGCGGCGTCAACGCCTGCACGGTGACCTTCGACCGCGGTGTGGACGCGAGCGCGTCCATCCTCGGGGTGAAGGCCGAGCTGGTGAAGGTGCAGGGCGAGATGGTCACGCTGAAGGTCGCCGGGCAGACGGTGACCGTGCCGGTGGGCGACGGGCAGCAGGAGGCCGAGGGGTTCAACGTCTCGGTCCAGTCGGTCACCGAGGACAATGTGGTGGTGCGGATCTCGAACGCGGGCTGATCCGTCTAGGATTCGTACATGCGTTCGATGAACACGGCTGAGCGGCGGGCCCGGCTGGCGCTCCGCCACCGGCTCGCCCCGCAGGCCAGGACCGACGACGTCCTCGACATCGCGCGGTCCATGGTGGTGCTGCACGCCACCGACCCGGCGACGGTGTTCCTGTCGGTGGCGGCGCGCAGCGTCGCGGCCGGCCCGGACTCGGTCGAGCGGGCCCTGTACGACGACCGCACGCTGCTGCGGATGCTCGCGATGCGCCGGACGATGTTCGTCGCGCCCACCGAGTTCGTCCCGGTGCTGCAGGCGTCCACGGCCGACGGGCTCGCCGTGAGGCAGCGGGCGACCTACTCGCGGTTGATCGAGCGCGGCAGCGACATCACCGGCGTCCCGGCCTGGTTCGCCGAGGCCGGGGAGGCCGCGCACCGGGCGCTGCTGGCGCGCGGGGAGGCGACGGGCGCGCAGCTCAGCGCCGACGTCCCGGTGCTGCGGACGCAGGTCGACCCGGCGCCCGGCAAGTCCTACTCCCGGCCCACGGGGGTCACCACCTGGGTCCTGGTGACGCTCGGCTGCGAGGGCCGCATCGTGCGCGGGCGGCCGAACGGGTCGTGGATCAGCAGCCAGTACCGGTGGTCGCCGGTCGAGGCGTGGCTGCCCGGCGGCATCGCCGACGTCCCGGCCGCCGACGCCCGCGCGGACCTCGTCTGCCGCTGGCTGCGCGCGTTCGGTCCCGCCCCGGTCGCCGACCTGAAGTGGTGGACGGGCTGGAACGCCGGCGACGTCAGGAAGGCGCTGGCGCTGCTCGAGGTCACCGAGGTCGACCTCGGCGGCGGCGCGACCGGGGTCGTCCTGTCCGACGACCTGGAGCCGGCCCCCGGGCCGGAGCCGTGGGCGGCACTGCTGCCCGCGCTCGACCCGACGCCGATGGGCTGGCAGGAGCGCGGCTGGTTCCTCGGCGGCCACGGCCCGGCGCTGTTCGACCGGAACGGCAACATCGGGCCGTCGATCTGGTGGGACGGCCGCGTCGTCGGCGGCTGGGCGCAGCGCGCGGACGGGGAGATCGCCGTGCGCGTCCTGGAGGACGCCGGCGCGGAGGCGGAGGCCGCGATCGAGCGCGAGGCGGCGCGGATGTCCGCCTGGTACGGCGGCGTCCGGGCCACCCCGCGCTTCCGCACCCCGCTGGAACGCGAGCTCACGTCCTGACCGCGCGCGGCCGAGGCCCGGCCCGCCGGCGGTTCAGTGTCCGTCGGGAGCCGGCGCGACGCGGCGCCCGGCGGCGCCCCGCCGGACGAGGGCGACCGCGAGGACGACGGCCGCGGCCCCGCCGAGGGACACGGCGGCGAGGAACGCGAGGAAGAGGTAGCCGTACACGGTGTCGTCCGGTACCACCAGGACCAGGCCGTCGGTGCCGCGGCAGGTCAGCAGCGCCGAGCCGGACACCGGCGCCTGGAACGTGGCCGTGTACCGGTACCCGGTCCGCTCGGCCGCGTTCCGGGAGTTCTTCCGCGTCAGCCTGATCGGCCCGGACCGCTCGCCGACCTCGACCGCGCACCGGTAGGGCGAGGGTCCGCCGGTGCGGACGTAGACGAAGTAGCCGTACCCCTCGGAGAGCTGGACCCGCATCCCGGCGACCGGGTCCCCCGTCGCCGGCGGCCCGTCCGCGACCTGGCGGTCGTCCCACAGGAACGCCAGCATGGTGAGGACGCCCACCGCCGCCACGAGGACGAGGGCGACCGGCAGGGCGTACCAGCCCGCGCCGGGGCGGACGCGCCGCTCGGGGATCCGGGGCGGCGGCACCGGGCCCGGCCCCGTGGGCGGCGGTCCCGTCGGCGGGTTCGGCCCCGGCCACATCTCGTGTTCGCCCCCTGGGGATCGGTCTGCGGGAAGGCAACGATCCCAGAGAACGCCGCCGGCCGCCACGGAAGGCCCCTGGTAAGGGCCCGCTGACCGGCGCGCGGCGGCGCGCCGGTAGCGTCGCCCTGAGATCGAGGAGGCGCACGTGGCCAGACCGTCCGACCTGGAGCCGGGGACGTTCCCCCCGCGGGCCGCCGAGCTGCGGCGGCGGGTCCGGGAGTTCCTCGCCGAGACGCCGTTCACCGCGCGCTGCGACAGCTGGCTCACCGGCGCCGATCCCGCGTTCAGCCGGCGGCTCGGCGAGCGCGGCTGGCTCGGCATGACGCTGCCCGAGCGCTACGGCGGGCACGGCCGCTGCCCGCTGGAGCGGTTCGCGGTGATCGAGGAGCTGCTCGCCGCCGGGGCGCCGGTGGGGGCGCACTGGATCGCCGACCGGCAGACCGGGCCGAGCATCCTCGCGCACGGCACCGAGGAGCAGAAGGCGCGGTTCCTGCCGGCGATCGCGCGCGGCGAGTGCTTCTTCGCGATCGGGATGAGCGAGCCCGACTCCGGGTCGGACCTCGCGTCCGTCCGCACCCGCGCCGAGCGGGACGGGGACGGCTGGCGGCTGCACGGCACCAAGGTGTGGACGAGCGGCGCCCACATCGCCCACGCGATCCTCGTCCTCGCGCGCAGCGCGCCACGGTCCGGCGACCGGCACGCCGGGCTGAGCCAGTTCATCGTCCCGCTGCCGGACGAGCGGGTCGCGATCCGGCCGATCCTCGGCCTGTCGGGCGAGCACCACTTCAACGAGGTCGTGTTCGACGGCGCGTTCGTCCCGGACTCGATGGTGCTCGGCCGGGCCGGGGACGGCTGGCGGCAGGTCACCGCCGAGCTCGCCTACGAGCGCAGCGGCCCCGAGCGGCTGCTCAGCACGTTCCTGCTGGTCCGGTTGCTGCACGGCCGCGCGGACGGCCCGGCGGCGCGGCGCGCCCTCGGCCGGCTGACCGCGCGGCTGTGGTCGCTGCGGCAGGCGTCCCTAGCCGTCGCCGGCGCGCTGGAGGCCGGGCTGACCCCGCAGGTGCCCGCGGCCCTGGTGAAGGACCTCGGGACCCGGTTCGAACGCGAGGTCATCGAGGTCGTGCGGGAGCACGCGGGCGTGGAGCCCGACCCGGCCTCCCCCGACCCGCTGGCCCGCGCGCTGGCGGAGTCGGTCGTGCAGGCGCCCGGGTTCACGCTGCGGGGCGGCACCAACGAGATCCTGCGCGGCATCGTCGCGCGCGGCCTGGGAGTGCGCTGATGGAGCTGCTGGAAGAGACCGCGCACGAGATCCTGGCCCGGGACGACCCGTGGGCGGCGCTGGTGGAGTCCGGGCTGGCGCTGGTGGGAGTACCGGAGGAGGCGGGCGGCAGCGGCGGGACCCCGGCCGACGCCGCCGCCGTGCTCCGCGCGGCCGGGCACCACGGCGCCGCCGTCCCGCTCGCCGAGACCGGCTGGCTCGCCGGGCGGCTCCTCGCCGAGGCCGGGCTGCCGGTCCCGCGGGGGGCGCTGACGGCGGCGTCGGGCGAGGTCGAGGCCGCCGGGCGGACGCTGAGCGGGACGCTGCGGCGGGTCCCCTGGGCCCGCTCCGCCGACCGGCTGGTCGTCCTGGCGGACGGGGTCGTCGCGGTCGTCGACCCGGCGGCGGCGCGGATCACCGAGGGGTCGAACGTGGCGGGCGAGCCCCGCGACGACGTCGTGCTGCCCGGCGTCCGGGCCGAGGCCGTGGCGCCGTGCGCGGTGGGCCCGGCGGAACTGCGGCGGCGCGGCGCGCTGGCGCGTGCCGTGCAGCTCACCGGGGCGATGGGCCGGGCGCTGGAGCTGTCGGTCCGGTACGCGGGCGAGCGGGAGCAGTTCGGGCGGCCGGTCGGGCGGTTCCAGGCCGTCCAGCAGCTGCTCGCCGAACTCGCCGGGGAGGCCACGGTCGCCGACGTCGCGGTGCGCGCGGCCGTCCGCGGCCCGGACGACCCGGTCGCGGTGGCCGCCGCCAAGGCGAACGCGTCGCGGGCGGCGGGCACGGTCGCGGCGATCGCGCACCAGGTCCACGGGGCGCTCGGCGTCACCGGGGAGCACGTCCTCCGCACGGTCACGCTGCGGCTCTGGTCCTGGCGGGACGAGTACGGAAACGAGACGGAATGGGCGGACGAACTGGGCGCCTCGGCCGCCGCGGCACCCGATCCCTGGACGTTCCTCACCGGTCCCTGACGGTTGCGGCCCCCGTCCGCGGTTACCTACCAAGTGGGAGACCACCGCGGACGGAGGCAGCATGGCGCTCTGGGACCGACTGCCCGCCCCACCGATCAGGCTGCCGCACCCCAAGGGGCTGTCCCGCTACACCGTCGAGCGCGACCTGCCGGCGACCATGCCGGACGGCGTGGCGCTGCTCGCCGACCGGTACGTCCCGGCCGGGGTGGAGCGTCCGCCCACGATCCTCGTGCGGACCCCGTACGGGCGGCGCGGCCCCGCCGCCCTCGCCAACGGGCTGCTGTTCGTCCCGTTCGGGTTCCAGCTGGTCGTGCAGAGCACGCGCGGGACGTCCGGCTCCGGCGGGGAGTTCGACCCGCTCGGCCACGAGCGCGACGACGGGCTCGCCACCGTCGCCTGGATGAAGCGGCAGCCCTGGTTCCACGGCACCTTCGCCACCTTCGGCCCGAGCTACCTCGGCTACGCGGCCTGGGCGATCGCGGCCGAGGCGGGGCCGGCGCTGAAGGCGATGTCGCTGCAGATCACCGCGTCGTCGTTCCGCGACGCCGCCTACGTGGGCGGGTCGTTCGCGCTGGAGTCCGCGCTCAGCTGGACCGACCTGACGCACCGCCAGCAGCGCCCGCTCGGCATGATCACCGCGCCGCTCACCGCCCGGCGCCGCGCCCTGCGCGCCGCCCGCTCCGGCCGCCCCCTCGCCGAGCTGGACGTCCTCGCGGGCGGCGAGCCGATGCGCTTCTACCAGGACCTCCTCGCCAACCACGTCCTCGCCGACCCGGCGCTCTCCGGCCGCGCCGCCCCGAACGGCTACTGGGACCGCCGCGACTTCAGCGGCACCGTCGGGCAGGTCGCCGCGCCGGTCAACCTCCTCGGCGGCTGGTACGACGTGTTCCTGCCGTGGGAGATCAAGGACTACCTCGCGCTGCGCGCCGCCGGCCACACCCCGTACCTGACGATCGGCCCCTGGTGGCACACCGACGCCCGGCACGGGCTGCCGGGGATCCGCGAGTCGCTCGCCTGGTTCCGCGCCCACCTGCAGGGCGACCCGTCCGGGCTGCGCCCCGACCCCGTCCGGCTCTACATCACCGGCGCCGGCGAATGGCGGCACTACCGCGACTGGCCGCCGCCGGGCACCCGGCAGGTGCGCTGGCACCTGCACGGCGGCCCCGGGGAGGGGCACGGCCTCGGCGAGGACGGCCCGCAGGACCACCCGCCGAGCACCTACACCTTCGACCCGGCCCGCCCGACGCCCGCGCTCGGCGGCCCCACCCTGCTCGGCAGCTCCCGCCCCGTCGACAACCGCCCGCTGGAGCGGCGCCCGGACGTCCTGGCGTTCACCTCCCCCGCCCTCGGCGCCGACCTGGACGTGATCGGCCCGGTCGGCGCCGACCTGTTCGTCCGCTCCGACCGCGCGCACACCGACTTCATCGTCCGGCTCTGCGACGTCGCCCCGGACGGGACGTCCCGCAACGTCTGCGAGGGCGGCCTGCGGCTGCCCGCCGCCGCCGAGAAGCCCGTGGGGACCGGCGGCGTCCGCCGCATCGCCGTGGACCTGTGGCCCACCGGGCACCGCTTCGCCCGCGGCCACCGGATCCGCGTCCACGTCACCAGCGGCGCCCACCCCAAGGTCGCCGCCAACCCCGGCACCGGCGAACCCCTGGCCACCGCCGAGACCCGCATGCTGAAGGCCCACCAGGAGGTCTTCCACGACCCCGACCACCCGTCCGCGATCATCCTGCCGATCGCCGAGCACCCCCCGGAGGCCGCCGTGTCCGCGCCCTCCGAGGCGGACGCCGACTAGAGGCGGGCGGCGATCGCCTTCGCGAACCGCTCGGCGCTGCCCGGGCCGTGGTGGAGGTAGAGGTTGGGTTCGGTGAGCTCCAGCTCGATGATGAGCGGGGCGCCGTCCGGGCCGGGGATCAGGTCGACGCGGGCGTAGAGCAGGTCCGCGCCGCCCGGGACGGCGGCGAGGGCGCGGGCCGCGACGTCCAGTTCCGCCTCCGTCGCCGTGGCCGCGGTGACCCGGCCGCGCGTGGCGTCGCCGCGGACGGAGCCCTGCACGCCCGCGCCGGCGGTGAGGATCTGCGCCTTGCGGCCGGCGTGGCTGTACTCGCCGTCGCAGAAGACCAGGGCCGTCTCGCCCGCGGAGTCGACCGCAGGCAGGTAGGGCTGGACCATGACCGTCCGGCCCGCCTCGCGCAGGGAGCGCAGGTGGGCGCGGGCCCGCTCCTCTTCGCCGGGCCCCCAGCGGGCCGTGTCGCCGGAGCCGACGGAGACCGCCGGCTTGATGACGTACTCGGGCCAGTCGGACGGGATGTCGTCGGGGTCCCAGCGCGTCGGGACGACGGGCAGCCCGGCTCCGGCGAGATCGCGGAGGTAGCGCTTGTCGGTGTTCCAGCGGATGACGTCCGCCGGGTTGAGGACGCGCGGCAGGCTCTCCGCCCACGCCACGAACCGGTCGCGGCGGGCCGTGTAGTCCCATGTGGAGCGGATGACGACCAGGTCGTACCGGGACCAGTCGGCGTCTCCGTCCCAGATGACCGGCTCGGCCTCGACGCCGAGCGGGGCGAGGGCGCCGATCAGGTCCCGGACGTCGTCGCTGCCGCCGGGCAGCCAGGCACAGGTCGCGAAGGCGATGGTCATTCCGGGGGGCCTCCTGTTCGTCAGCGGACGGGGTTGCCCGCCTCGCGCAGGGCCGTCTTGACGTCGGAGACCGTCAGCTCCCCGAAGTGGAACACGCTCGCGGCGAGGACGGCGTCCGCGCCCGCCGCGACGGCGGGCGCGAAGTGCTCCACCGCGCCGGCGCCGCCGCTGGCGATCACCGGCACCGACACGGTCTCCCGGACGCGGCGGAGCATCTCCAGGTCGAAGCCGGCCTTGGTGCCGTCGGCGTCCATGGAGTTCAGCAGGATCTCCCCGACGCCGAGATCCTCACCGCGCCGGGCCCACTCGACCGCGTCGATGCCCGCGCCCTTGCGGCCGCCGTGCGTGGTGACCTCGAACCCGGACTCCGTCCCGTCGGCCCGGCGCGCGTCGACCGACAGCACGATGCACTGGGAGCCGAAGCGGTGCGCGGCCTCCCGCAGGAACTCCGGCCGCGCGATCGCGGCCGTGTTGATCGACACCTTGTCGGCGCCCGCGCGCAGCAGCCGGTCGACGTCCTCGACGGTGCGGACGCCGCCGCCGACCGTCAGCGGGATGAACACCTGCTCGGCGGTGCGGCGCACCACGTCATAGGTCGTCGACCGGTCGCCGCTGGACGCGGTGATGTCGAGGAACGTCAGCTCGTCGGCGCCCTCGGCGTCGTAGCGGCGCGCCAGCTCCACCGGATCGCCGGCGTCCCGCAGGTTCTGGAAGTTGACGCCCTTGACCACGCGCCCGGCGTCGACGTCCAGGCAGGGGATCACCCGCACGGCCACGGTCACTTCACGGCCTCCCCACTCACTTCACGGCCTCCCCCACTCACTTCACGGCCTCCAGGGCCTCTTCCAGCGTGAACGCCTGCGCGTAGAGGGCCTTGCCGACGATCGCGCCCTCGACGCCGTCGGAGACCAGGCCGGCGAGCGCCCGCAGGTCGTCGAGCGAGGACACGCCGCCGGAGGCGATCACGGGCTTGTCGGTGCGGGAGCAGACCTCGCGGAGCAGCCCGGTGTTGGGGCCGCGCAGCGTGCCGTCCTTGGTGACGTCGGTGACGACGTAGCGGGGGCAGCCGTCGTCCTCCAGCCGGGCGAGGACCTCCCACAGGTCGCCGCCCTCCCGCGTCCAGCCGCGCGCGGCGAGCGTCGTGCCCCGCACGTCCAGCCCCACCGCGATCTGCTCGCCGTGCGAGGCGATGATCTTGCGGCACCATTCGGGGTCCTCCAGCGCGGCGGTCCCGATGTTGACGCGGGCGCAGCCGGTGGACAGGGCCGCCTCCAGCGACGCGTCGTCGCGGATGCCGCCGGACAGCTCCACCTTCACGTCGAGCCGCCCGGTCACCTCGGCGAGCAGCCCCCGGTTGGAGCCGCGCCCGAACGCCGCGTCGAGGTCGACGAGATGGATCCACTCCGCCCCCGCGCGCTGCCAGGCGAGCGCCGCGTCGAGGGGGGCGCCGTAGGAGGTCTCGGTGCCGGCCTCGCCCTGGACCAGGCGGACCGCCCGGCCATCGGCGACGTCGACGGCGGGAAGGAGCGTCAAAGTCATGCGGAAACCCTATCGATACAGGTGGTCTGCCCAGTGCACGGGCACGGGCGGCCGGGTGTTCAGGACCCGCCCGCCCCGAACGGCGGGTGCTCCCCCGCGAACAGGAGCCGCAGCACCGAACCCCTGAGCCCGGCGGTCACGCGGGCGATCTCCTCGTGGACGGCGATCTTCTCGTCCGGCATGCCGAGGATATCCGTCATCGACCGCTGCACGGCAATCGGCGGCACCACCACGGGCAGTGCGCCGAACGTGCCCGCGCTCAAGCTCGCGATGACCGCCGGGGGGCCGCTGCACTCCGGTCCGGCGTGCGGCATCCGCCGGTGAGACCGGCTCTGTGTTCATCGCCCGCCCTTTCAGAAGCTCATCCTGTACCGGCCCGCGCAGACGTCGTCGCGGCGTGCCAGCACCTCCGGGACGCGGTCCAGTTCGGTGGCCAGCGCCGCGCACTCCGGCGAGAGGCGGCTCATCAGCCGGAAGACCCTCTCGTGGTCCTTGTGCAGCGCGCGGTGGTGGATCGGCTCGTGGTGCATGACCCGGTTGCGGAACTCGAGGACCTCGCACATCTCGGCGTGCAGCTCGCGGCGCGGCCCGGAGTACCCGGGGAACGCGCGGTGCAGCGCGGGGACCCAGAACTGCCGGTGGGAGCGGTTGCTGAGCAGCGACACCCAGAACCCGAAGGTCAGTTCGGCGACGACGGCATCGGCGCTCGGACGCCGCACCCCCCGCTTGCGCAGCTTCTCCACGGCCCGGTCGACGCCGTGCCGCCCACCGCCCGTGAGCTGCGCGGCCGTCCACCAGTCGGGGCGGCCGAAGCTCCGGCGGAGCTGCGTGTGCAGGGCGTTGCGCAGAGCGACCTCCAGGCACTGGAGGGGGCCGTAGAACGCGGCGGCGGCCTCGACGTTCCAGCAGTACAGCCGCATGGCCGCGGCCTGGTCCCCGAGCGCGGCCGCCAGGTAGGGCGCCAGCCTGGCCGGCGAGAACGCGGCCTGCGTCCAGCCGAGCGCTTCACCATTCACCAGCGTCTCCTGCCTGCTCAGCGCCCCGGGAGGACGGAAAGGGGTGTGCTATTCTGACCTCGTAAGCCCTGGGCCGCCTCTGCTGAGCACGCCACCCAAGGCATGGAGTAGCTGCACCGGCGGCCGTCCCTCGCGGGCGGTCGCCGGTTCTCTTTTACCTTGGCCTCAGCGTAGAGCGACGCCTCGGCTCCCGCGGGACGTTCTCTCAGCCGAGCGTGGCGAGCCAGTTGCGGAGCAGGTGGGCGCCGGCGTCGCCGGACTTCTCTGGGTGGAACTGGGTGGCGCACAGGGGGCCGTTCTCCACGGCGGCGACGAAGCGGTCGCCGTGCTCGGCCCAGGTGACCAGCGGCGCCGCGATGGTGCCGGTCGGGTCGGGCTCCAGGTCCCAGCCGCGGGCGGCGTAGGAGTGGACGAAGTAGAACCGGGCGCCGGCCAGGCCGTCGAAGAGGGCCGAGCCCTCCGGGACGTCGACGGTGTTCCAGCCCATGTGCGGGACGACCGGCGCGTTCAGCCGGTCGACCGTGCCCGGCCATTCGCCGCAGCCCTCGGTGGTGGCGCCGTGCTCGATGCCCTTGGCGAACAGGACCTGCATGCCGACGCAGATGCCGAGGACGGGACGCCCGCCCGCGAGGCGGCGGCCGATGATCTGGTCGCCGCGGACCGCGCGCAGGCCCGCCATGCAGGCGGCGAACGCGCCGACGCCGGGGACGACGAGGCCGTCGGCGTCCAGCGCGGCGTCCCAGTCGGCCGTGACGGTCACCTCGGCTCCGGCGCGGGCCAGGGCGCGCTCGGCCGAGCGCAGGTTGCCCGAGCCGTAGTCGAGGACGACGATCCGGGTCACAGCCACATCACCCCGCTGGCGAACGCCAGCCCGGCGAGGACGAGCAGGATCAGCGCGCCGATCTTGATGCCCTGCTTGATGAAGCTGTACACCCCGGCCAGCAGGAACACCGCGACCGCGAAGATCGCCATGGTGCCGTAGGTGAAGTCCAGGTCGCCGATCTCCACGGCTACAGGGCCCCCTTGGTGGAGGGGATGCCGTGCACCTTCGGGTCGAACGCGACCGCGTCGCGCAGCGCGCGGGCGAGGGCCTTGAACTGGGCCTCGACGATGTGGTGGGCGTTGCGCCCGTACGGGACGTGGACGTGCAGCGCCACCCGCGCGTTGGACACGAACGACTCGAAGATGTGCCGGGTCATCGTGGTGTCGTACTCGGGGCCGATCATCGGGGCCATGCCGTCCGGCTCGACGTGCACCAGGTAGGGGCGGCCGGAGACGTCCACGGTGACCTGCGCGAGCGCCTCGTCGAGCGGGATGGACGCGTCGGCGAAGCGGCGGATGCCGGACTTGTCGCCGAGGGCGTCCCGGAACGCCTGGCCGAGCGCGATCGAGGTGTCCTCGATCGTGTGGTGGCTGTCGATGTGCAGGTCGCCGGACGTCTTGACGGTCAGGTCGAACGACCCGTGCTTGCCGAGCTGGGCGAGCATGTGGTCGAAGAACCCCACGCCGGTCGCGACGTCGACCCGGCCGGTCCCGTCGAGGTCGATCTCGACGAGGACCTGGGTCTCCCCGGTCCCGCGCTCGATCCGTCCCTTGCGCGTCACAGACTCTCCTCCAGTGCGGTGCGGAAGGCGGCCATCTCTTCCGGGGTGCCGACGCTGACCCGCAGCCACTCGGGCGGTCCCACCTCCCGGATCAGCACGCCGCGTCCGAGCAGGTTCTCCCAGACCCTACGACGGTCCGGGAACGTCCCGAACAGGACGAAGTTGGCGTCGGAGTCGGCGACCCGGAAACCCCGGGCGCGCAGCCACGCGACGAGGCCGTCGCGCTCGCGGCGCAGGGCCTCCACACCGCCGAGCAGTTCGCCGCCGTGGGCGAGGGCGGTGCGGGCGACGGCCTGGGTGACCGACGACAGGTGGTAGGGCAGCCGGACGAGCAGCAGCGCCTCGATCACGGCGGGGTCGGCGGCCAGGTAGCCGAGCCGGGTCCCGGCCATCGCGAACGCCTTGGACATCGTCCGGGTGACGATGAGCCGCGGGTTGCCGTCCAGCAGCCTGAGGGCGGACGGCGTCTCGGCGCGGCGGAACTCCGCGTACGCCTCGTCGACGACGACCATGCCCGGCGCGACCTCCAGGACCGCCTCGATCGACGCCGCCGGCAGGGCGGTGCCGGTCGGGTTGTTCGGCGAGGTGAGGAACACGACGTCGGGGCGGTGCTCCTCGACGGCGGCGACGGCGCGCTCGGGTTCGAGGCCGAAGTCCTCGTCGCGGAACGCGTTCACCCAGCGGGTGCCCGACACGGCGGTGATGACCGGGTGCATCGAGTAGGACGGCTCGAAGCCGAGCGCGGTGCGGCCCGGCCCGCCGAACGCCTGCAGGATCTGCTGGATGATCTCGTTGGAGCCGTTCGCCGCCCACACCCGGTCGCGGGTGAGGCCGGCGCCGGGCGTGTCGGTGTCCAGGAACGCGGCGAGGTCCTCGCGCAGCGCGACGGCGTCGCGGTCGGGGTAGCGGTTGAGGGTCCCGGCGACGTCCATGACGGCCTCGCCGAGGGCCTTCACCAGCCGCTCCGACGGCGGGTACGGGTTCTCGTTGGTGTTCAGCGCGTACGGGACGTCCAGCTGCGGCGCGCCGTAGGGCTCCCTGCCGCGCAGGTCGTCCCGCAGCGGCAGGTCGTTCAGCGAGGTCACGAAGGAACCCCCCAGTCGAAGCGGGCCTTGAGCGCCGCGCCGTGGGCGGGCAGGTCCTCGGCCTCGGCGAGCGCGACGACGCGCCCGGTCGCCTCGGCGAGGGCGTCCCGGTCGTACTCGACCACGTGGACGCCGCGCAGGAACGACTGCACCGACAGCCCGGACGAGTGGCAGGCGCACCCGCCGGTCGGCAGGACGTGGTTGGACCCGGCGAGGTAGTCGCCGAGCGACACCGGCGCGTGCGGCCCCACGAAGATCGCGCCGGCGTTGCGGACGCGGGCGGCGACCGCGGCGGCGTCGGCGGTCTGGACCTCCAGGTGCTCGGCGGCGTAGGCGTCGACGACCTTCAGGCCGTCCTCGACGTCGTCCACGAGGACGATGCCCGACTGCCGCCCGGCGAGCGCCTCGGTGATCCGCTCGCTGTGCTCGGTGCGCGCGACCTGCGCCTTCAGCTCGGTCTCGACCTCGTCGGCGAGCCGCACCGAGTCGGTGACCAGGACGGCGGCGGCGAGCGTGTCGTGCTCGGCCTGGCTGATCAGGTCGGCGGCGACGTGCACCGGGCTCGCGGTGTCGTCGGCGAGGACCGCGATCTCGGTCGGGCCGGCCTCGGCGTCGATGCCGATCACGCCCTTGAGCAGCCGCTTCGCCGCGGCGACGTACACGTTGCCGGGCCCGGTGACCAGGTCGGCGCGGGGGCAGTCCTCGGTGCCGTAGGCGAACATGGCGATCGCCTGGGCGCCGCCGGCGGCGTGGACCTCCTCCACCCCGAGCAGCGCGCACGCGGCCAGGATGGTCGGGTGCGGCAGCCCGCCGAACTCCCGCTGCGCGGGCGAGGTCACCGCGAGGGAGCCGACGCCGGCCTCCTGCGCGGGGACGACGTTCATGACCACGCTGGACGGGTACACGGCGCGCCCGCCGGGCACGTACAGGCCGACGCGCCCGACCGGGATCCACCGCTCGGTGACGGTGCCGCCGGGCACGACCCGCGTGGTGACGTCGGTGCGGCGCTGGGCGCGGTGCACGGCGCGGGCGCGGCGGATGCTCTCCTCCAGCGCGTCCCGGACGGCCGGGTCGAGGCCGGCGAGGGCCGCCTGGACGGTCGCGACCGGGACCCGCGTGCTCTCCAGCGCGACGCCGTCGAACGCCTCGGTGTACTCCCGGACCGCCGCCGAGCCGCGATGGCGCACGTCCTCGCAGATGGGCCGCACCTTGTCCAGGGCGGCCTCGACGTCGAAGTCGGCGCGGGGCAGCATGGAGCGCAGGTCGCCGGGAAGCGAGCCGCGCAGGTCGATACGGGAGATCACCCGTCCAGTCTACGGAGTGCGCCCGGCCGTTCGCGCACCGTCTCACGTCGCGAGACGGTGCGCGGCGGTGCGCTCCGTCACGCGCCGAAGGCGCCGTCGAGGACGGTGACCGCCGTCCCCGACAGGGTCACGCGGTCGCCGCGCAGCGAGACGCGGACGTGCCCGCCGCGCGCGGACGCCTGGTAGCCCGTCAGCGTGTCGCGGCCGAACCGGGCCGCCCAGTAGGGGGCGAGGGCCGTGTGCGCGGACCCGGTCACCGGGTCCTCGGCGTCGCCCGGCAGGACGCGCGGGGCGAAGAACCGCGACACGAAGTCGTACGCGCGCCCGGGGCCCGCGGCCGCCGTGACGATCACGCCGCGCGCGTCGACGGCGCCGAGCGCCCGGATGTCCGGCGCGGCCCCGCGCACGGCGTCCTCGTCCGCGACCTCCGCCAGCAGGTCGTTCTGGACGTTGCGGCCGGCGCGGAGCACCTCGGCGCCGAGCGCGGCGGCGAGCCCGCCGGGGATCTCGGCCGGCGCGGCCGCGCAGACGGGGAAGTCCATCGACAGCGACCCGTCGTCCTCCCGCGCGACGGTGAGGACGCCGCTCTTGAGCGTGCGGAACCGGACCGGACGGTCCGGCGCGACGGTCCCGGTCTCGTAGAGGGCGTGCGCCGAGCCCAGGGTGGCGTGCCCGCAGAGCGCGACCTCCGTCACGGGCGTGAACCAGCGCAGCTCGAAGTCCGCGCCGGGGTCCTCGACGGGACGGACGAACGCGGTCTCCGAGTGCTTCATCTCGGCGGCGACCCGCTGCATCCAGTCCGGGTCGGCGGCGTCCCGGAGCAGGCACACCCCGGCCGGGTTGCCGGTGAACGGGCGGTCGGCGAAGGCGTCCACGACGAGCATCCTCATGGCACCGACGCTAGCGCCCGGCCCCGCAGCGGCGACACGGCCAATCACCGGGTAGTGGCCCGCGGCCGCGGCCGCGCGGCTTCACAGTCTGAAAAAACATCCCTTACCAAGATCATCAATATCGACGTACGCTGGCGGTCGAGGGCGTCCGCCCGGCGGCGCCCAGGAACGCTGGAGTGAGAAGTGTGACCGAGCGGCTCCCCCTGTTCCCCCTGGGCACCGTGCTGTTCCCGGGGCTGGTACTCCCCCTCCACCTGTTCGAGGACCGGTACCGCCGGCTGATCGGCGACCTGCTGGAGCGGCCCGAGCCCCGCGGGTTCGGCGTCGTCGGCATCGAACTCGGCCACGAGGTCGGCGAGGGCGCCGCGCACCGGCTCGCCGAGGTCGGCTGCGTCGCGGAACTGCGCGAGGCGACCCCGCACCCGGACGGCCGCTACGACATCGTGACGGTCGGGGCCCGCCGGTTCCGGGTCAAGGAGCTGGACAGGTCCCGGCCCTACCTGCAGGGCGAGGTCGAGTTCCTGCCCGAGGAGGCCGGTGCCGGTGCCGGGCCGATGGCGGCGCGGGTCCGGCGGCTGTTCCGGCGCTACCGGCACCGGCTCGGCGCCGCGGGCGCCGGCGTCTTCGAGGACGCCGAGCCGCCGGACGACCCGGTGGCGATGTCCTACGCGGTCGCGGCGTCGCTCGTCCTGGACGGGCACGACAAGCAG
Organism: Spirillospora sp. NPDC047418; assembly: GCF_040643275.1. Taxonomy (NCBI): domain Bacteria; kingdom Bacillati; phylum Actinomycetota; class Actinomycetes; order Streptosporangiales; family Thermomonosporaceae; genus Spirillospora; species Spirillospora sp. NPDC047418. The sequence continues at coordinate 48,699 of NZ_JBEYTW010000012.1, read as the reverse complement.
CGCCTGCTGGAGTGCGAGGACGCGGCGCTGCGGCTGGCCGCCGAACGGGACCTGCTGGCCCGGGAGAACCGCATCCTGAACGTCCTGCCGGCGGTCCCGGCCGGGCAGTTCCTGGACGGGTCGTTCACCCCGAACTGAGCGCGGACCCGCCGGTCACGGCAGACTGCCCCCATGAGCACTGCCAGCACCAGGGGCGGCGCGGCGGGCCGGGGCGGCAAGGGCACCCCGGCGACCGTCGCCGCGGCGAGCGCCGGGATCGCGTTCACTCTGCACGCCTATGAGGCCGACCCGGACGCCGGGTCCTACGGGGAGGCCGCCGCCGACGCCCTCGGCATCGCCCACGGGCAGATCTTCAAGACGCTCCTCGCGGAGGTGGACGGGCGGCTCACCGTCGGGATCGTCCCGGTGTCGGCCAGCCTGGACCTGAAGGCGCTCGCGGCGGCGGCCGGCGGGAAGAAGGCGCGGATGGCCGATCCGAAGGACGCCGAGCGCGCCACCGGGTACGTCGTCGGCGGGATCAGCCCGCTCGGGCAGCGGCGGCGGCTGCCCACCGTGATCGACGCGTCGGTGTCAGCGCTCGCGACCGTCTACGTCTCGGCCGGACGGCGCGGACTCCAGATCGAGCTCGTCCCCGCCGACCTCGTCCGCCTCACCGGCGCGAGCACCGCCGCGATCGCCCGGCGGTAGCCGCCGCACGGCGACCTCCAGCAGCCCGTAGGCCGCCACGGCCGCCACCGGCCAGAACACCAGCACGCCGGTGGCGCGCAGGTCGGCGACGCCGGTGACGGTGGTGCCGTCGCGCGCGGAGCGGACCGCGTCCCGGTAGTCGCCGAGCCCGATCAGGTGCCCGGTCCGCCAGGCCAGCACGGCCGCCGCGCAGCCCCCGGCGGCGAGCCCGAGCAGCAGCGCGACGTCGTTGCCCCGCCCGCCGGCCAGATAGGCGGCGGCGCCGCACACGATCCCGGCGACCAGCGCGATCAGGGCGAACCGCGCGTCGATGCCGATCGGGCCCTGCCCTTCCGGGTTCGCCAGCAGCGCCTCACCCTGGATGATCACATAGGTCACCGCGGGCGCCGTCTTCGCCCACAGCAGGCCGGCCGGCGGGCCGAGCACGGCCACCGCGGCGGCGGTCGCGGCCCATGTCACCCAGAACCTCGTCGCGAAGAGCCTCCCGGTGAGTCGCCGCACCTCGTACGCTCCTAGGTGTGAGTGCTCTGACAGCGAAAGCCTAGCCTGCCCGGTTCGGCCGATCGACTCTCGAAGGGTGTCCGATTCCCGCCCACGACGGTCCCGATTCCTGGGATAATGTGCCCGACATGTCCGGATTCAGTCCTGCGTTCGAACGCCTCGGCGCCGCACGCGCGGCCGTCGTCCTGCAGCAGCAGGAGACGCTCGCCGAGTTCCTGCCGCGCGAGGACTGGAGCGCCGACCTGACCGCCCGCACCTACACCAGCGGCGGCGTCACGGTCCGCGTGTCGCTGCTCGGCAGCTACGCGGCCCGCGAGCGCACCTGGCTGTGGGGCTGGGCGAACCCCCAGTTCGGCGACGCGCACCCCGCGGTCGCCCCGACGCTCGGCATCCCGGCGCTCGGGGAGCGGCTCGGCATCCCCGAGTTCACCACGCCCGAGGTCGACCTGTCCTGGTACGAGGGTCCCGCCGGGCACGGCGGCGAGCTGATCGCGATGGCCGCGGGCGGCGTCCTCGGCGGCGCCGGCTACATCGGCGCCGGCTACGACGGCGGCTCGGCCTACCTGCACGTCGACGACCCGCAGGCGCCGGCCGCCCGCTGGGACCCGGTCCCGCTGCCGCGGCTGCTGGCGAACGCGGCGAGCCTCTTCCCGCACGAGCCCCGCCTGACGCTCGCCGGGTTCCTGTCGCACCACCGCGTCCCCTACCGGCAGACCGACGCGCAGACCGACGTCCTGCTCCCCGGCGGCGGCACCGCCCACGCCGTCTTCGACGGACTCGGCCGCTTCGTCGACTGGAAGGCGGAACTCGTCGCCGTCCCGTCGGCGGTCGGGCCCTAGCTCAGGGGATCGTCCGGCAGGCCGCGCAGGCGCCGGCCGAGGAGCGGGTCGCCTCTTCGTTCGCCAGGACGAGCAGGCGCGCCGGCGCGGGCTCCGCGCGGCGGCGGGCGGCCGTCAGCCGAGGCAGGACGGGCCGAGGAGCTGCTTCAGGTCGCCCATCAGGGCCGGGGACGGGGCCACGCGGAGCCGGTCGTCCAGCCGGACGACCGTCGTGCGCGGGCCGTTCTGGACGTGCAGATGCACCTCCGCCGTCCCGGGGTGGGTGATCAGCACCTCCTTGAGGCGGGAGACCGTCGGCGGCGTGCAGCGCCCGAGCGGCATCGTCACCGAGAGCGGGCCGGTCGCGTCGGTGATCGTCAGGTCGGGCTGGGTGACCTCCATCGCGATGATCTTCGCGATGTCCTCGCGGCGGTCCAGCCTGCCCTTCACGATCAGGATCGCGTCCTCGGCGAGCAGCGTGGAGCACAGCTGGTAGGACGACGGGAAGCACAGCACCTCGATCGAGCCGGCCAGGTCCTCCAGCTGGAACATCGCCCACGAGTTGCCCTGCTTGGTGACCTTGCGCTGCAGGCCGGACAGCAGCCCGGCCACGATGACGATCTGGCCGTCCGGCCGCTCCCCCTCGTTCAGCGACGCGATCGCGCAGTCGGCCTCGCGCTCCAGGATGTGCTCGACGCCGAGCAGCGGGTGGTCGGAGACGTACAGGCCGAGCATCTCCCGCTCGAACGCCAGCAGGGTGGTCTTGTCCCACTCCTCGCCCTCGGGGATCGCGACGGTGAAGGCGTGGTCGCCGCCGTCGTCCTCCAGCGCGCCGAACAGGGAGTCCTGGCCGATGGCCTCCTTGCGCTTGAGGTCGATGACCGAGTCGATGGCCTGCTCGTGCACCATCAGCAGCGCCTTGCGCTGGTGGTCCAGGTCGTCGAACGCGCCGGCCTTGATCAGCGACTCCACGACCCGCTTGTTGCACACCTGCGACGGGACCTTGTCGAGGAAGTCGTTGAAGTCGCCGTAGGCGCCCTTCTCCCTGCGGGCGGCGACGATCCCGTCCACCACGTTGTGGCCGACGTTGCGGACCGCCGACAGCCCGAACCGGATCTCGGTGTCGCCGAGCGGGGTGAAGTCGGCCTCGGACGTGTTGACGTCCGGCGGCAGGACCTTCAGGCCCATCCGGCGGCACTCCGACAGGTAGAGGGCGCTCTTGTCCTTGTCGTCGCCGACGGACGTGAGCAGGCCCGCCATGTACTCGGCCGGGTAGTTCGCCTTCAGGTACGCCGTCCAGTACGAGACGAGCCCGTACGCGGCGGAGTGCGCCTTGTTGAACGCGTAGTCGGAGAACGGGACGAGGATGTCCCACAGCGTCTTCACGGCCTCCTTGGAGAAGCCGTTGTCGATCATGCCCTGCTCGAACCCGACGAACTGGGCGTCCAGCTCGGCCTTCTTCTTCTTGCCCATGACCCGGCGGAGCAGGTCCGCCTTGCCGAGCGTGTAGCCCGCCACCTTCTGCGCGATCGCCATGACCTGCTCCTGGTAGACGATCAGGCCGTAGGTCGTGTCGAGGATCTCCCGGAGCGGCTCCTCCAGCTCCGGGTGGATCGGGGTGATCTCCTGCTGGCCGTTCTTGCGGAGCGCGTAGTTGGTGTGGGAGTTCGCGCCCATCGGCCCCGGCCGGTACAGGGCGCCGACGGCGGAGATGTCCTCGAAGTTGTCGGGCTTCATCAGCCGCAGCAGCGACCGCATCGGGCCGCCGTCGAACTGGAACACCCCGAGGGTGTCGCCGCGCGCGAGCAGGTCGTAGGTCGGCTGGTCATCCAGCGGCAGGCCGAGCAGGTCGACGTCCACGCCCTTGTTCTTCTTGATGCCCTTGAGCGCGTCGTCGATGATCGTCAGGTTCCGCAGGCCGAGGAAGTCCATCTTCAGCAGGCCGAGCGTCTCGCAGGTCGGGTAGTCGAACTGCGTGATGATCGCGCCGTCGGCGTCCCGGCGCATGATCGGCACGTGGTCGGTGATCGTCTCACCGGACATGATGATCCCGGCGGCGTGCACGCCGGTCTGCCGGATCAGCCCCTCCAGGCCCTGCGCCAGGTCCATGATCTGCTTGACGTCGGTCTCTTCCTCGTACAGCTTGCGCAGCTCGCCCGCCTCGCCGTGGCGGGGGTGCTTGTCGTCGAAGATGCCCGACAGCGGGATGTCCTTGCCCATGACCGCGGGCGGGAACGCCTTGGAGATCCGGTCGCCGAGCGCGTAGGGGAAGCCGAGGACGCGGCCCGCGTCCTTGATCGCGGCCTTCGCCTTGATCGTGCCGAACGTGGCGATGAAGGAGACCTTGTCGGCGCCCCACTTCTCCGTCGTGTACCTGATGACCTCGGCCCGCCGGTCTTCAGGGAAGTCGATGTCGATGTCGGGCATGGACGCGCGCTCGGGGTTCAGGAACCGCTCGAAGATGAGCCCGTGCGGGATCGGGTCGAGGTCGGTGATCCCCATCGCGTAGGCGATCAGCGAGCCCGCGGCCGAGCCGCGCCCCGGCCCGACCAGGATGCCGTTCTCCTTGGCCCACATGATGAAGTCGGCGACGACGAGGAAGTAGGACGGGTACCCCTTGCCGAGGATGACGCCCATCTCGTAGTCGGCCTGCTCCTTGTAGCCCTCGGGAAGGCCGCCCGGGAAGCGGCGCTCCAGGCCCTTCCAGACCTCCTTGCGGAACCAGCTCTCCTCCGTCTCGCCCTCGGGTACGGGGAAGCGGGGGCTGAGGTCCTGGTACTCGAACATGCCCTCCGGGTCGACCCGCTCCGCGACGAGGAGGGTGTTCCGGCAGCCTTCGAGCCAGATGTCGGACGTGTCGATGCCGCGCATCTCGTCCGACGTCTTGAGGTAGTAGCCGGACCCGTCGAACCGGAACCGGTCGGGGTCGGCGAGCTGCTTGCCCACCTGGACGCACAGCAGCGCGTCGTGCGCGGTGGACTCCGACTCGTGCGTGTAGTGCGAGTCGTTGGTGACGACCGGCGGGATGTTCAGCTTCCTGCTGATCTCGATCAGGCCGTCGCGGACGCGGCGCTCGATGTCGAGGCCGTGGTCCATCAGCTCCAGGAAGTAGTTGTCCCTGCCGAGGATGTCCTGGAAGGTGGCGGCGGCCTTCAGCGCCTCGTCGAACTGGCCGAGCCGCAGCCGCGTCTGGATCTTGCCGGACGGGCAGCCCGTGGTGCCCATCACGCCGTCGGCGTGCTCGGCGAGCAGCTCCTCGTCCATGCGCGCGTACTTGAACACGAAGCCCTCGGTGTACGCGCGGCTCGACAGCTTGAACATGTTGTGCAGGCCGGCCCTGTTGCGCGCCCACAGCGTCATGTGGTTGATCAGCCCGCCGCCGGAGACGTCGTCGCGCTTCTGGCTCGGCTCGCCCCACTGGACCTTCTTCTTGTGGAACCGCGACTCCGGCGCCATGTACGCCTCGATGCCGATCACCGGGGTGACCCCGGCGGCCTTGGCGTGCTTGTGGAACTCGTAGGCGCCGTGCATGTTGCCGTGGTCGGTCATGGCGATCGCCGGCATCTTCTGCCGGTCGACCTCTTCGAACATCTGCTTCAGCCGGGCGGCTCCGTCGAGCATGGAGTACTCGGTATGGACGTGCAGATGTACGAAAGAGTCGGCCATGTGCGCTGCGCCTCCTGCTCGTCGCATGCGACCGCCCACGGGCCTGGCCGGCACGTGGTGGCGTGATCGGTTCCGGGGGAAGATCGCCAACCCGGCGGGAGCCGGGATGACGCGGTCCTGAGAGCCTAACTCGCCCCGGGTGCCCCATGCGCCCCGACGCGCCCTATCCCCGCGGTGTCTCAGCACGTGGGACGCCATGTCCGGAGTTTGGCCCGCGGGACGGCGGCGCGTACCATCTGGGCCGTGGAACGTCGCCATCCCAGGTTTACGCCGCCGGCTCCGGGCGAGCCGGTCGCCGCCGCGACCTGAGCGACGAACCCGGAGCTGGCCGAGGCGAAGCCCCCACCGGGCTTCGCCTTTTCCTTGGACGTCCATCGACCAGGCGCGGCCCCGGGCACCGAATCCTCCCTGCGCGGCCCCGCCCAGGCACGAGAGGGAACCCGACATGCACGACCAGGTCATCGACCCCGCCGAGCCCGCCGCGCGCCCGTCCCCCGGCGCGCCGGGCGAGCTTCGCGTCGCGCTGCCCGACGCCGCCGCGATCGGCGGCCTCGGGGAGGCCAGGGCCGCGATCGACGCGCTCGACGCCGCGCTCGCCGTCCTGCTGGAGCACCGCGCCGCCGCGGCCGCCGCCGTCCAGCGGCTCAAGCCGGTCGGCGGCTTCGCCGGCCGCGATCCCCGCCGGGAGCGGGAGATCGTCGAGGCCATGGCCGTGCACGCCCCCTCCCTCGGGCCGGACCGGCTCGCCCGCATCATGAACGCGGTCATCGAGGCGGGTCTGGACGCGGCGCAAGCGCGCCGATGAACACGCTGGAGGCCGCCGGGCCGGACGAGGAGGCGCGGGCGTCGGCCGTCCGGGCCGGGCTGAGCGTGGGCGTCGCCGTGGGGATCTCCGGGCTCGCGTTCGGGGCGGCGGCGGTCACCGCGGGCCTCGGCGTCGCGCAGGCGTGCGTGCTGAGCCTGCTGGCGTTCACCGGCGCGTCCCAGTTCGCGCTGGCGGGCGTGGTCGGCGGGGGCGGCGGCCTCGTCGCCGGCTCGCTCGGCGCGGTGCTGCTCGGCGGGCGCAACGCCCTGTACGGGATGCGGCTGGCCCGGACGCTCGGCGTGCGCGGGTGGCGCCGCCTCGTCACCGCGCAGGTGGTCATCGACGAGACCGCCGCCGTCGCGACCGCGCAGCCCGGCCCGGCGGCGGCCCGCGCCGGGTTCTACACCACCGCGATCAGCCTCTACCTGACCTGGAACGCGACAACGCTGCTCGGCGCGGCCGGCACGGCCCGGCTGGGCGACCCCGACGCCATCGGCCTGGACGTCCTCGGCCCGGCCGCCTTCCTCGCGCTGCTCTGGCCGCGCCTGACGGGCGGCGGGGGCGCGGTGCGGGTCGCGTTGGCGGCGGCCGTGATCGCGGTCGCGGCGACGCCGCTGCTGCCGCCCGGCGTCCCGGTCATGCTGGCCGCCGTCGCCGCGCTGCCCGCCCTGCTCCGCAGGGAGGCCCCGTGAGCGTGTGGATCGCGGTGATCGCGACCGGGCTCGGCTGCTACGCGCTCAAGCTCGCCGGGCTCGTCACCCCGCAGTGCGTCCTGGACGACCCGCGGGTGCGCCGGTTCACCGAACTGGTGCCGGTGGCGCTGCTGACCGCGCTGATCGCCGTCCAGGCACTGGCCGACGGGAAGTCCCTGGACCTCGACCCCGCACGGCTCGCGGGCCTCGGCGCGGCCGTCGCCGCGCTCGTGCTGCGCGCCCCGTTCCTGGTCGTGCTGGTCGCCGCCGCCGGCGTCACCGCCGGGCTGCGCCTGCTCGGCCTGTAGCGGTCGGGACCCAGCGGTCGGGACCCAGCGGTCAGGACTCCGCCTCGACGATCTTCAGGGCGCGGGCCAGGTCGTCGGGGTACGGGCTCTGGAACTCGACCCACTCGCCCCTGGTGGGGTGCTCGAACCCCAGCCGGGCGGCGTGCAGCCACTGCCGCTTCAGGCCGAGCCGGGCGGCGAGCGTCGGGTCGGCGCCGTAGGCCATGTCCCCCACGCACGGGTGCCGGATCGCGGACATGTGCACCCGGATCTGGTGGGTGCGCCCCGTCTCCAGGTCGATGTCGAGCAGCGTCGCGGCCCGGAACGCCTCCACCGTGTCGTAGTGCGTGACCGACGGCTTGCCGCCCGCCACGACCGCGAACCGGCCGTCGCCGGACGGATGCCGGTCGATCGGCGCGTCGACGGTGCCCCGGAACGGGTCCGGGTGGCCCTGCACCAGCGCCTGGTAGCGCTTGTCGATGCGGCGCTCCTTGAACGCCCGCTTGAGCCGCGAGTACGCGACCTCGCTCTTCGCCACGACCATCGCGCCGGTGGTGTTGGCGTCCAGCCGGTGCACGATGCCCTGCCGCTCGGACGCGCCGCTCGTCGCGATCGTGTGCCCGGCGCCGAGCAGCCCGCCGAGGACGGTCGGGCCCGTCCAGCCGGTGGTGGGGTGGGCGGCGACGCCGATCGGCTTGTTCACGACGACGATGTCGTCGTCCTCGAACAGCAGGCCCATCCCGGGGACGGGCTCGGCGACCGGCGCGGGCGGCGCCGGCGGGGGCGGGAGCGTGACCTCCAGCCAGGCCCCGGCGCGCAGCCGCTCGGACTTGGTCGCCACCTCCGCGCCGTCCAGCAGGACGTCGCCCGCGGCGATGATCTCGGCGGCGCTGCCCCGCGACAGCCCGAACAGCCGGGCCAGCGCCGCGTCGACCCGCTCGCCCTCCAGCCCGTCCGGCACGGGCAGGCTCCGCACGTCGCCCATCAGGACCGCTTCTCTTCCGGAGCCGTCTCCGGCTCCCCGGCCGGGGACTCCGACGCGGCGTCGGGGGTGGCCTCGGGGGTGGCCTCGGACACGGGCTCGGACACGGGCTCGGACACGGGCTCGGACACGGGCTCGGACACGGCCTCGGGCGTGGCCTCGGGTTCCGGCTCGGCCTTGGGTTCCGGCTCCGGGGGGTCGTCGTGGGTGTCGGCGATGCGGGTCCCGTCGACCTGCAGGCCGCGCGCCGCCAGCAGCACGGCGAGGACGCCGCCGCAGACGATCGCCGAGTCGGCCAGGTTGAACACCGGCCAGTGCGGCAGCTGGATCCAGTCGACGACATGGCCCTTCAGCGGGGCCGGGGCGCGCACCAGCCGGTCCGCGAGGTTGCCGAGCGCGCCGCCGAGCAGCAGCCCGAGGCACACCGCCCACGGCAGGCTCCGCAGGTTGCGGGCGGTCCGCAGGATGGCCACCACCACGCCGCAGGCGATCAGGGTGAACACGATCGTGTAGCCGGTGCCGATCGAGAAGGCGGCCCCGCTGTTGCGGGTCTCCAGCAGCGTCAGCAGCCCGCCGAGCAGCCGGATCGGCTCCCGGTCCTGCAGCGTCGCCACCACGATGATCTTGGACACGATGTCGGCGATCAGCGCGGCCAGGGCCACGGCGACCAGCACGCCGACGCGGCGCGGCCGAGGAGATCCCGTGGATTCCCCGGCCTCGCGCTCTGGGTTCGTTGAGTCGCTCAGCGACGTTCCTCGCGTTGTTTGCATGTCACACACAGGGTCGCACGCGGAAAGACCTGGAGGCGCGCCTTGCCGATCGGCCTGGCGCAGGACTCGCAGGTCCCGTACGTGCCGGCGTCCATCCGCTGGACGGCCCGCTCTATCTGGGCGAGCAGGTCCTGTGAATTGTAGGACAGTGCGAGCTCGTGCTCGCGCTCGTAGGTCTTGGCGCCCGCGTCGGCCTGGTCGTCGCCGGCCCCGTCGCTGCCGTCGCCCTCGGCGATCTGACTGGCGGACGCGGCGATCTCGGTGCGCAGGGCCGCCACCTGCTCCTGCAGCCCGGCCCGCACCTCGGCGAGCTCCGCGGCCGTCCAGCGGTGCTCGCCCTCGCGCACCGGCAGCTCCGCCGCCCTGGCCGCGCCGGCCGCCGCGGCCGGCGCCCCGGCCTCCGCGGGCTCCGCCGCGGTCCCGCCTGCCGGTTTCCGAACGGGCTTCTTCGCCGCGGGGGCCTTGCCCCGGGTCTTGCGGCCCGCCGCGGGCCGCTCCCCGGCGGGCGTCCCGCCGGCCGGCGGTCTCCCGGCCGGCGGTTCCCCGGCGGGCGGTTCTCCGGCGGGCAGCGTGCCCTTCGTCGCGCCGGCCATATCGGCCTCCCTCGCGCTGATCGCCTCGACGGGCAGTGCGGGCAGCATTGGTCCCCCTTCTCGGGCACGGTAAACAACCTGGGCCGTGGTACCGACCGCTTATGCCCGCCCGCCGATCGCCCGGAAACCCCGCGGCGGCGCACGGAATCGCAAAGGAACGGCCCGCCGCCCGCCGGGCCGGGCGGCGGCGGGAAACGGGGAAGATCCCGGCCCGCGCGTGCGTTAGAGTGCAGCGAGTAGTCGTACGGCAGGCCCTGACGGGGACACCTGCCGCCGAACGCGGCCATGAGCGACCCGGGGACGGTGCGAGCCCGGGGGCGAGCGCGGCGGTCTGATCACCCCCGAGCCGCCGGAAGAACCGCCCCGGACCCGGTCCGCGGGCGCGGTAGACCCGGCAGCCGAGACTCGAACGAAGCGGGCCGTGCCCTGGGCGCGGCCAAGGAGGGTGGTACCGCGGGGCTCGCGCCTCGTCCCTCCGGTCAACGTGGTCACGTCGATCCGGAGGTCCGCCATCGTGAGCCGAGCTTTTCGGCCGCTGCCCGCGCAGGTCGATCTGCCCGCGCTGGAGCGGGACATGCTGCGCCGCTGGCAGGAGAACAAGGTCTTCGAGCGGTCGCTGGAGCGCACCGCGTCCGGTGAGCCCTGGGTGTTCTACGAGGGCCCGCCCACCGCCAACGGCATGCCGGGCGTCCACCACGTCGAGGCCCGCGTCTTCAAGGACGTCTTCCCCCGCTTCAAGACCATGAAGGGCCACCACGTCCCTCGCAAGGCCGGCTGGGACTGCCACGGGCTGCCCGTCGAGGTCGCCGTGGAGAAGGAGCTCGGCCTCACCGGCAAGAAGGACATCGAGGAGTACGGCGTCGCGGAGTTCAACGCCCGCTGCCGCGAGTCGGTCCTGCGCCACGTGGACGCGTTCGAAGAGATGACCGAGCGCATGGGGTACTGGGTCAACACCGACCAGGCGTACCGGACGATGGACCCCGAGTACGTCGAGGCCGTCTGGTGGTCGCTGAAGCAGGTGTTCGACAAGGGCCTGCTGTTCCGCGACTTCCGCATCACCCCGTACTGCCCGCGCTGCGGGACGGGCCTGTCCGACCACGAGCTGGGCCAGCCCGGCGGGTACGAGACGGTGTCGAGCCCGTCGGTGTACGTGCGGATGCCCGTCACGTCCGGTCCGCTGGCCGAGATGGGCGCCGCGCTGCTCATCTGGACCACGACCCCGTGGACGCTGGTGTCCAACACAGCCGTGGCCGTCCACCCGGACGTCACCTACGTCGCGGCCCGCCCGGCGGGATCGGACGAGGTCCTCGTCGTTGCCGAACCCCTCGTCGACCAGGTGCTCGGTGAGGGCGCCGAGCGGCTCGCCGCCTTCCAGGGCACCGAGCTGGAGCGGACGACCTACACGCGGCCCTTCGACCTGGTCGACATCCCCGACGCGCACTACGTGGTGCTCGGCGACTACGTCACCGTCGAGGACGGCACCGGGCTCGTCCACCAGGCCCCCGCGTTCGGCGGCGACGACATGACCGTCTGCAAGCGGTACGGGATGCCCATCGTCAACCCGATCGGGCCGGACGGGCGCTTCCTGCGGGAGGTCCCCCTCGTCGGCAACAAGTTCTTCAAGGACGCCGACGAGCCGCTCACCGAGGACCTGCGCGCGCGCGGGCTGCTGTTCCGCGGCGGGCACTTCGAGCACAGCTACCCGCACTGCTGGCGCTGCCACACGCCGCTGCTCTACTACGCGCTCCCCGCCTGGTACATCCGGACCACGCAGATCAAGGACCGGCTGCTGGAGGAGAACGAGAAGACCAACTGGTACCCCGAGACGGTCAAGCACGGCCGGTACGGGGAATGGCTGCGCAACAACGTCGACTGGTCGCTGTCCCGCAGCCGCTACTGGGGCACTCCCCTCCCGCTGTGGGTCTGCGGCGGCGACGAGGAGCACGTCACGTGCGTCGGATCGCTCAAGGAGCTGGGCGAGCTGGCAGGGCGCGACCTGTCCGCGCTCGACCCGCACCGGCCGTATGTGGACGACGTGACGTTCGCGTGCCCTGCCCATGCCGGAGACGCGGAATCAGGCACGTGCGGGGCGGAGGCACGCCGCGTCCCCGACGTCATCGACGCCTGGTACGACTCGGGGTCGATGCCGTTCGCGCAGTGGGGCGCCCCCCACCGCAACAACGACGTCTTCGAGAACGCCTACCCGGCCCAGTACATCTGCGAGGCCCAGGACCAGACCCGCGGGTGGTTCTACTCCCTGATGGCCGTCGGGACGCTCGTGTTCGACCGGTCGTCCTACGAGAACGTCGTCTGCCTCGGCCTGATCCTCGCCGAGGACGGCCGGAAGATGAGCAAGCACCTCGGCAACGTGCTGCGGCCCATCCCGCTGATGGACGAGCACGGCGCCGACGCGGTGCGCTGGTTCATGGCCGCGAGCGGACTGCCCTGGGCGTCCCGCCGCGTCGGGCACGGCGCCCTGGAGGAGATCGTCCGCAAGGTCCTCCTCACGTACTGGAACACCGCCTCGTTCTTCGTCCTGTACGCCAACGCGGCCGAGTCGCAGGGGCGCGCCTGGACGCCGGACCGGCTGGCGGAGGCCCCTGCCCCCGCCGACCGGCCGCTGCTGGACCGCTGGGCGCTCGCCGAGCTGCACCGCACCGTCCGCGAGGTCGACGCGGCGCTGGAGGAGTTCGACACCGCCCGCGCGGGCCGGCGCCTCTCCCAGTTCGTGGACGACCTGTCGAACTGGTACGTGCGGCGGTCCCGGCGGCGCTTCTGGGAGGGCCCGGAGACCGCGGAGGGGTCCGCCGCGTTCGCGACGCTGTACGAGTGCCTGGAGACCCTCACCCGGCTGATGTCGCCGATCGTCCCGTTCATCACCGACCACGTCTGGGACGTCATCCGCCCCGAGGACGGCCCCGAGTCGGTCCACCTGACCGACTGGCCCGCCGTCGACGAGGGCCTCCTCGACGAGGCCCTGACCGCGCAGATGGCGCTCGTCCGGCGGCTGGTCGAGCTGGGCCGCTCCGCGCGGGCCGCGAGCGGCGTCCGGACCCGGCAGCCGCTCGGCCGCGCCCTCGTCGGCGCCCCCGGCTGGTCCGCGCTGCCCGCGCAGCTGCGGGCGCAGATCTCCGAGGAGCTGAACGTCCAGGCGTTCGAGGAGCTGTCCTCGATCGGCGGCGACCTCGTCGAGTACGAGGTCAAGCCGAACTTCCGGGAGCTCGGCAAGCGCTACGCCAAGGACACCCCGAAGGTCGCCAAGGCGATCACCTCCGCCGGCGCCGCGGACCTCGTGCGGGCGGTCCGCGCGGGCACGGCGCAGGTCGAGGCCGCCGAGCTCGGCACGGTGCCGCTGACGGCGGACGACGTGATCGTCACCGAGCGGCCGCGCAGCGGCTGGGCGGTGGAGAGCGCCGCCGGCGAGACCGTGGCGCTCGACCTCACCGTCACCCCGGAGCTGCGCCGCGCGGGGCTGGTGCGGGAGGCCGTCCGGCTCGTCCAGGAGGCCCGCAAGGCCGCCGGGCTGGAGGTCACCGACCGCATCGAGCTGTGGTGGGAGGCGAGCGGCACCGATCTCGCGGAGGCGCTGCGCGCCCACACCGCCGAGGTGGCGGCCGAGGTCCTGGCGACCGCGGTGAGCGAGGGCCGGCCCGCCGGCGTCCCCGCGACCCGCGACGAGGACTTGGGGCTGACCTACTACCTCCGCAAGAGCTGAGCCCCGCGGGGCTCGAACGCCTCCGCCGCGCCCGGCCGGATCCGGGCGCGGCGGAGAACTTTTCCGTAACGGGGTTCGTCGCGACACATCTCGTTTGCGATGATGGTCCGGTGAGTCTTCCCGAGCAGCCTTCCGGCTCCGAACCCCCGGCCCCGCCGTCACCCGCGAGCATGCGCGCGTCGGACGCCGACCGCGACGAGGTGGCCGACCGCCTGCGCGAGGCGCTGGCGGAAGGGCGCATCACGGCGGAGGAGCACGCCGAGCGCATCGACGCCGTCTACCAGGCCAGGACGTACGCCGACCTGGAACCCGTCCTCAGCGACCTGCCGTCCGAGCAGCCGCCGCACCCCCAGGTGAACCTCCGCAAGGAGCCCGCCCTCGCCCCGCCCCCCGCCCAGTCCCCCCACCTGGTGGCGATCTTCGCGGGGGCGCAGCGGAAGGGCCGCTGGCTGGCCGAGCCCACCACCAACGTCTCCTGCGTGTTCGGCGGCGTGGAACTCGACTTCCGGCAGGCGGTCCTCAGCCGGAACGAGGTGACCGTCAACATCACGTGCGTGTTCGGCGGGGTGGACATCACCGTCCCGCCGGGCGTCCGCGTCACCGAGTCCCCCACCGCGATCTTCGGCGGGAGCGACCTGCCGGAGGACGACACCGTGGACCCGGACGCGCCCGTCATCCGGCTCACCGGGATGGTGCTGTTCGGCGGCGTCTCGGTCAGCCGCCGCGCCGTCGGCGAGAAGGGCCGCCGCGGCCGGCACCGGGACATCCACGAGCTGCACCGCGAGCAGCACCGGGAGATCCGCGAGATGCACCGGGAGCGGCACGAGGAGCTCAGGCGGCACCGCGACGAGCGCCGTGACCGCCTCCGGGAGCTGCGCGACGAACGACACCGCGACCGCTGAGCCCGCCGACGGCCCTGCACGCGCGGAACCGCCGACCGTCCCCGGCCGGCGGTCCACCAGCACGCCGACCGCGTGCGGCCGACCGATCCCGCCGACCCCTCTCAGGCAGTCGGCCGGGCGGGTCGGTCGCGGGCGGGTCAGTCGCGGGCGCGCAGGCGGTCGGGCTGGCAGACCAGGCAGGGCGTGCAGCCACGGGACTTCGCCTCGGCGCGGGACAGCGACTCCAGGTCGTCGGCCTCGTCGCCGATGTCCTCGATGAGGGCGCAGTCGACGCGGTGGTAGCGCTTGGTGCCGCTGAGGATGCGCACCTGCGGGCCGTCCCCGGCCGGCTCGGCGGCGGGCTCGTCATCCGCGGAGTCCGCGGCGGACGGGCCGGATTCCGCGACCGGCCCGGGCGCGAGGGCGTCGCCCTCGCCGGCCCCGGCGGCGTCCTCGTCGCCGGAGTCGTCATCGGCCGTGTCGTGCGCATGGCGCGGCTTCGGGGTCGCCTCCGTACCGGTGTACGAGGCCGGGCCCAGGTCGACCGTGGCGTCCGGTGACGCGGAGTCGGCCTCAGCGGGCCTCTCCCAGACGGAGCGGGCCTCCGGCTCCCGGTCCCCGGGTTCGGGCTCCGCGGCCGTCTCCGGCGCGCTGGGCGCCTTCTCGGCCGCCTTGCCGAACAGCCCCGCGGCGGGCAGGTCGGTCAGCGTCGGCCCGGCCGGGTCCGCGGCGGGCGGTTCCGGCGCCGCGGGCTCGTCCGCGCGCGGGATCTCGGCCGTCCGGTCGAACGCGCCCTTCCGGTCGAAGGATCCGGGCGTGTCGGAGGAGGCGGGCCGATCGAAGGAGGCGGGCGTGTCGAACGACCGGGGCGTGTCGAAGGAGGTCGGCGCGGGCGCCGGCTCGGCCGGGCCCGCCGGTCCGCTCCCGGAGCGCTCCGGGCCGGGCTCGCGGCTCGCGGCCCCCGCCGTGCCCGGCGCGTCCCCGCGCGGGCCCTTGCCCGGGCCGGCCGACGCGGGCACCGACGCCGCGGCGCGCGCCGCGAGCGCGGTGTCGGGCAGGCAGGCGGTGCAGGGGCTGAACCCCTCCTCCTTGGCCTCGGCGTAGGTCAGTTCCTCGGCGTCGCGCCCGGCGAGCTGCCGGCACGTGTCGAGGTGGTAGCGCTTGCGGCCGCGGACGACGAACACCATCGCGTCGTCGGGGACGTCGGCGGGCGGAGCGGGCATCTCCAGCACGTCGTCGTCCGGGTCGGCGGCCGGGGCGGGCGGCGCCGGGACGCCCGCGGTGCCCTTGGCCGGCGCCGGGGGCGCGGCCTTCTTGCGCTTGTCCTTCTTGGCCCTCTTGCTCGCGCGGGCGGGCGCGGCCGAGGCACCGGAGCCCCAGAGCTCCTTGCGCCGCAGGAACACCCCGATGGCCAGGCACAGGGCGGAGATGATGCTGACGGCGATCGATATGTAGATCACCACCAGCGCGTCCAGGCCGAAGACCTGCGCGCTGTCTCCGTTGCCGGCGACGATTCCCGCTACCAGCAGGGCGATCGCCACCACCACGAGAACGCCACTCAGGATGATCACAGGGTCTCTCCCACTCGTTCGGACCGCTCGGCTCCGGACCCGCGCGAAGGGACCGGTGGCCGCCCTGTACGACCCCCCGGCATCACCGGGGTGGCGCCGCTGCCACGCCCGGCGCGGGGGTCGGGGACGACACTATCGCCTGCGGCGCCCGCGTCAGCGCCTGTCGTGCGGCGGGTTGTCGCCGCCCGCGTGGAACGCGCCGGTCGCCGAGTGCTGGACCTGCTGGCCGTGCTCGGCGGGCGGCGGGAACTGGCCGGGCGCGGAGGACGGGCCGCCGGCGCCGCCGTTGCGGTTGTCCGCGTGCGGCAGGCTGCTCTGCGGGCCGGTCTGCGGACCCTGGGGCGCGTTCTGCTGGGACTGGACGGGGGCCGCGCCCGGGACGGCGGCGAACGCGCCGGTCTCGGTGCTGCCCGCCTCCAGGTCGCGCAGCTGGCCCTCCAGGTACACCTTCAGGCGGCTGCGGTACTCGCGCTCGAAGGCGCGCAGGTTGTCGACCTCGCGCTCCAGCTCCTCGCGCTGCTGCACGAGCGAGCCCATGACCTGGCGGTGCCGCTCCTGGGCGTCGCGGTCGAGGGCCTCGGCGCGCGAGCGGGCCTCGCTGACGATCTGGTCGGCCTGCCGGCGGGCCTTGCCGAGGATCTCCTCGGCCTCGCGGCGGGCGCGGCCGAGCGTCTCGTCGGCCTCCCGGCGGGCGTCGGCGATCGCCTGGTCGGCGGTCTGCTGCGCGAGCGCGAGCACGCGGGCCGCGGTGTCCATGTTGTCCTCGCCGGAGGGCGCGGGCGCCATGCCGAGGCCGCCGAGGGGGGCGGGCTCCGGCTCGGGCTGCTGCTGCGGCTCCGGGCGGGGCGGCTCGGGGATCTTCTGGACGTCCGGCTTCGGCTCCACGATGGGAGCGGCCATGGCCGGGACCTTGCCGCGCAGGCATTCGGCGAGCTTGGCCCGCAGCTCCTCGTTCTCCTGGATGAGGCGGTCGAGCTCCGCCTCGACCTCGTCGAGGAAGGCGTCCACCTCCTCCTCGTCGTACCCCGGCCTCAGCCTGGTGGTACTGAACTGCTTGTTCCGCACGTCGGCGGGTGTCAGCGGCATGTTCTCGTCTCCTTGGCGCGCTTGGAGTCTGTCCCCGAAGGACGGTATCCGATCGGTCTAGGGACCGCCGAATACGGAGCCAATGACCATGATGAGGATCCAGACCACAAGGATGAGCACGGTGAAGCTGAGGTCCAGGGCAACGTTACCCAGCCGGACCGGCGGGATGAAACGCCTCAGCAGTTTCAGTGGCGGATCGGTGACGGTGTAGGTCGCCTCGGCGATCACCAGCACCACCCCGGACGGCTTCCATTGGCGGGCGAACGACTGCAGGACCTCCAGCACCAGCCTCCCGATCAGGAAGAGGAGGAAGAAGTACAGGAGGTACGTCAGTACCTGTCCAGCGATGTTCACGGATACTCTCTGCGACTCTCAGCTCTGGTTGAAGAACCCACGTTCCGCCATCCGGGCCTTGTCCTCCGCCGTCACCTCCACGTTGGCGGGCGACAGCAGGAACACCTTGTTCGTAACACGCTCAATGCTCCCGTGCAGGCCGAACACGAGACCCGCCGCGAAGTCGACCAGCCGCTTGGCATCGCTGTCGACCATCTCGGTCAGATTCATGATCACCGGTGTGCCCTCCCTGAAGTGCTCGCCGATGGTCCGTGCCTCGTTGTAGGTCCTGGGATGCAGAGTAGTGATACGAGCGAGGTCGGTGGTACCGGACTCGTAGAGCGCCACGGAGCGTCGCTCTATGGTCGGCGTGGAGTGATGGTCGCGATCCCGGTCCGCGGTCTCTTCCGCTCGGGTAAGCTGACCGCCGGATTCGTCCTCGCGACGACGGCTCTGACCGGGGTCGGTCTCGTCGTCGTATACCTCGTACTCGTCGTAGTCGCCGTACTTGTCGTCGTAACGGTCGTCCTCCACAAGGCCGAGGTAGACCGCCATCTTGCGCATCGCGCTGGCCATACGCCCCTCCGTGTCCTGTGGTGGCGGCTCCGGGCGCGTCCGGTGCCGCCGGTGGACTGGTCCGACGTGGCGACCCGCGTTCCGGCAGGTACCACTGGGGGGACATTACCTGACGATTGCCCGTCGGCCGCCGAGCAACGCCGTACCGACCCGCAGGTGTGTCGCGCCGCACGCGATCGCCTGTTCCAAGTCGCCGCTCATACCCGCACTGACGATCCGGGCGTCCGGATGGTTCCTTCGCATCTCCTCCGCCACCCCCGCGAGCCGGGCGAAGGCGGGCAGCGGGTCGGGGCCGAGCGGCGCGACGGCCATCACACCGCCGAGCTCCAGGCCGGCGGCCTCCGCGATCGCACCGGCCACCTCCGGCACGGCGCCGGGAGCCGCGCCGCCCCGCCCGCCGGCGGGGTCCTCGTCCAGCGACACCTGGACGAGGCAGCGCAGCGTGCGGCCGGCGCGGACGGCGGCGTCCGACAGGGCGGCGACCAGCCGGGGGCGGTCCACCGAGTGCACGACGTCGGCGTAGCCGGCCACCGCGCGGGCCTTGTTGGTCTGCAGCCTGCCGACGAAGTGCCAGGTCAGCGGGAGGCCGGCGCATTCGGCGGCCTTGGGGCGGGCCTCCTGGTCGCGGTTCTCGCCGACGTCGGCGAGGCCGAGTCCGGCCAGCAGCCGCACATCGGAGGCGGGGAAGGTCTTGGTCACCGCGATGAGCGTGATCCCGCTCTCGTCCCGGCCGGCGGCGGCGCAGGCGGCGGCGATGCGGGCGCGCACCGCGGCGAGGCCCTCGGCGAGCTCCGCGCGGCGCTCGTCCGGGGCGGGCCTTCCCTGCTCGCCCTCCTCGGTCACGCGGCGTCCTCCGCCGAGTCGCCGGTGAGCCAGACGTATCCGGCGAAGCGGCCGGTGCTCCCCTCGCGGCGGTAGGAGAAGAGGTCCGGGTCCTCGATGGTGCAGCGCGGGTCGACGGCGGCGCCGGCCACCCCGGCGGACGCGAGCTGCTCGGCGACGCCGGCGCGGATGTCCAGGCCGGGGGTGCCCCGGGACGTGGTGGAGTACGCGGCGGGCGCGACGGCGGCGACCTCGTCCCGCATCGCGGCGGGCACCTCGTAGCAGCGGCCGCACGCGGCGGGGCCGATCGCGGCGGTCATCCGCGCGGGGTCGGCACCCCGCTCGCACATCGCCTTCACCAGCGCCGGGACGACCCCGGCGGCCGTGCCGGGACGGCCGGAGTGGGCGGCGCCGACGACCCCGGCGACGGGGTCGGCCAGCAGCACGGGCGCGCAGTCGGCGACGAGGACGGCGAGGGCGAGCCCCGGGACGGTCGTGACGACGGCGTCGACGGGGCCGGGGGTCTCGGGGGAGGTGACGAACGCGACGTCCGCGCCGTGCACCTGCCGCATGAACACGGTGCGGCCGGGGTCGACGCCGAGCGCCCCGGCGGCGCGCCGCCGGTTGCCGTGCACGGCGGCGGGGTCGTCGCCGACCGCGCCGCCCAGGTTCAGGGAGTCGTAGGGGGGCCTGCTCACGCCGCCGGCGCGGCCGGTGAAGGCGGCGCCGACGCCGTCGCCCAGGGCGACGGTGGTGATCACTTCAGGAAGTCGGGGACATCGAGGTCGTCGTCCTCGTCGAACACCACGGGGCGGCGGCGCTGCCCGGCGGAGGCGGGGCCGCCGTCGCTCTCGCCCGCGTGCACGCGGGTGGAGCCCTGCTCGGTGGGCTGCCGCGGCGCGGGCGTGCGGGAGCCGGCGGACTCGCCGCCGTCCCGGTCCCCCGGCGGGCCGGCCGACGCGTGCTCCGGCCGGGCCTGCTCGCCGCGGTCGCCGCGCTCCGCCACCCGGTCGTCGTGGCCCTGCGCGCGGTCGCCGTCGGCGCGCACCGCCGGGGCCGGCGCGGTCGGCTGCGCCGGAGCCGGCGGCTGCGGCGCGGCGGCGGCCTGCGCCACCGACGGCTGCGTCCCCGGCTGGCCCGCCGGCCGGCCCGCCTGCTGGCCGCTCGCCGGCTCGGCCCGCCCGACCCTGCTCGGGATCGGGTTGGCCGGGGCGGCGGGCGCCGCGGGCGGCGGCACCGGGCGGGGCGGGGGCGGCGGCAGCCGCTTGCTCTCGGGTTCGGGGACCGGCTTGGCGGGTCGGCCCTCGTCAAAACCCGCCGCGATCACCGTGACCCGGACCTCGTCGCCGAGGGCGTCGTCGATGACCGCGCCGAAGATGATGTTGGCGTCCGGGGCCGCGGCGTTCGACACGAGCTGCGCGGCCTCGTTGATCTCGAACAGCCCGAGGTCGGAGCCGCCGGAGATGGACAGCAGCACGCCGTGCGCGCCGTCGATGCTGGCCTCCAGCAGCGGGCTGGAGATCGCCATCTCGGCGGCGGCGACGCTGCGGTCGTCGCCGCGCGCGGAGCCGATGCCCATCAGCGCCGAGCCGGCGCCGGACATGACCGACTTGACGTCGGCGAAGTCCAGGTTGATCAGGCCCGGGGTGGTGATGAGGTCGGTGATGCCCTGGACACCGGACAGCAGCACCTGGTCGGCGGCCTTGAAGGCGTCCAGCACGCTGACCTGCCGGTCGGAGATCGACAGCAGCCGGTCGTTGGGGATGACGATGAGGGTGTCGACCTCGTCGCGCAGCGTCTCGATGCCGGCCTCGGCCTGCATGGCGCGGCGCTTGCCCTCGAAGCTGAACGGGCGGGTGACGACTCCTATGGTGAGCGCGCCGAGGGTGCGGGCGATGTTGGCGACCACGGGCGCGCCGCCGGTGCCGGTGCCGCCGCCCTCACCGGCGGTGACGAACACCATGTCGGCGCCCTTGAGGACCTCCTCGATCTCCTCCCGGTGGTCCTCGGCGGCCTTGCGGCCGACGTCCGGGTTGGCCCCGGCGCCGAGGCCGCGGGTGAGCTCGCGGCCCACGTCCAGTTTCACGTCGGCGTCACTCATCAGCAGCGCCTGGGCGTCCGTGTTGATCGCGATGAACTCGACGCCCTTGAGACCCTCTTCGATCATCCGGTTGACGGCGTTGACGCCGCCGCCGCCGATGCCGACGACCTTGATGACCGCGAGGTAGTTCTGCGGTGCTGCCACGACGAGGGGCCTTTCCGCTCTCTCCGACCGCCCTGCCCGGTCCGATCGACCGTGCCGCCGCGGTGTTCCCGACCTGTGCACTGGGGCGGGGCCGAAACCCTCACCCTCAACTTGAGGCTTACAGTTATGTCAACCTGAAGACTGATACGGACAGTAGGGCGGCCTTACCGCCAGGGTCAACTAACCTCCCCCGAACTCCACCGGCGTGTCGCACCTGGCACAGGTTTGCCCTGGTTGGCGTCGGACGGTCGTCCGATCCGCGGCCCGCGTGCACCGGCATGCCCCTCCCTCGTCCGCCTCGATCCGGCATGACCGTTCCAGCGTGCCCCATCAGCCCGCCGGAATCGCCGCGACACACGCACCCGGTCCACTTCCCCGGATCAGTTCGTCCAGATCACTTCGTCTTGAGGACCCCGGGGGAGCTGATGTCGACGGTGCGGATGGCCCGCCCGGCCGCGGTGCGCCGCACGGCGTCCAGCAGCCTGGTCTTCTCTCCTGCCCCCTCGGCGGCGCCCCACACCACCGTCTGCCCGTCCTTCATGTGCAGCGTGACCGCCTCGGGACCGGTGGCCTCCACCTCGCCCAGCCCGCCGCGCAGCCGCCCCGGCAGACCGGTCAGCACGGTCAGCGCCGCGCGTGTCGCCTGGTCGGACGGCCCCGGCGAGGCGGCCGTCAGCACCGGCAGCCCGGACGGGCGGGACTCCCCGTCGGCCACCACGACCCCGTGCCGGTCGAGCAGGTGGTAGCGCCCGTCGCGCTCGAAGACCGCGACCGGCACCCGCTCGCGCACCACGATCCGGACCGTGCCCGGCCAGTGCCGCTCGATCTCCGCCGACTCGACCTCGCGGAGCCGCTCCACCCGCTCGGCGACCGCGCCGGTGCGCAGCCGCGCCATCGGCGTGCCGAGGTCGATCGCGGCGGCGGCGACGATCCGGTCGTGCGGCGCCAGGCCGGCGCCGGACACCTCCACATGCCGCACCACCAGCAGCCGGGAGCCGAGCAGCACCCAGGTCACCAGGCCGAGCGCGCCGACGACCAGCAGCGTGACGAAGATCGCCTTCCACCGGTTCGGGCGGCCGCGCCCGGCGTCCGGCTCCCGCGGCGGGGCCGCACGCCGGTCCGTCCGCGCCTCGGTCATGACCCAAGCTTGACAGTTCTCTCCCCCGGCGCGGCCGACCGCGCGGGCGGCGGCGTGTCACTCACGCCGCGGCGCGCCCGCTCACGACGCGGCGTGCCCGCTCATGACGCGGCGAGGCGGTCCAGGACGAGCGGCCCGAGCTGCGTCACGTCGCCCGCGCCCAGCGTGATGACGACGTCGCCGGGCCGGGCGAGGGACGCCGCGAGGCCGGGCACCTCGTCCCGGGCGGGCGCGTACACGGTCTCGGTGCCGGCCGGGACGGCGTCGGCGACGAGCGCGCCGGTCACGCCGGGCTCCGGGTCCTCGCGGGCCCCGTACACGTCCAGCACGACGGCGACGTCGGCCAGGCCGAGCGCGGCGCCGAACTCCGCGGCGAAGAACCGGGTGCGGCTGTACAGGTGCGGCTGGAAGACCGCGACGATCCGCCCGCCCCGCGCCTGCTCCCCCAGGTAGTCGCGGGTGGCCTCCAGGTCGGCGGTCAGCTCGGTCGGGTGGTGGGCGTAGCTGTCGAACACCTCGACGCCGCCCGCCGCGCCCTTGCGCTCCAGCCGCCGCATCGCGCCGCCGAACGCGGCCAGGCCCGCCCGCACGGCCGCGCCGTCCACCCCGAGGGCCTGCGCGACCGCGATGACGGCGGCGGCGTTGAGCGCGTTGTGCCGGCCCGGCACCGCCAGCGCGACTTCGCCGGCCCCCTCGATCTCGAACCGGGAGCCGAGGCCGCGCGGGGTGAAACCGGTCACCCGCAGGTCGGCGCGCGCGGCCTGCCCGTAGGTGCGGACGGTCAGCCCGCGCGCCCGCGCGAGGCCGGCGAGCTCCATCGCGACCGGGTCGTCGGCGCCCGCGACGAGCGTCCCGCCCGGCTCGACCCGGTCGACGAACCGGGCGAAGTTCTCCTTCACCATCTCGAAGCCGCCGTAGTTGTCGAGGTGGTCGGCCTCGACGTTGGTGACGACCGCGATGTGCGGCGTGTACATGAGGAACGAGCCGTCGCTCTCGTCGGCCTCGGCGACGAACACGTCGCCGGACCCCTCGTCCGCGCCGAGGCCGGTGGTGACCAGCTGCCCGCCGATGCAGTAGGACGGGTCGGCGCCCGCGTGCTGGAGCGCGACCGTCAGCATCGACGTGGTGGTGGTCTTGCCGTGCGTCCCGGCGACGGCGACCGCGCGGCGGCCCGCCATCAGCGACGCGAGCGCCGCCGACCGGTGCAGGACGCGCAGCCCCCGCCCGCGGGCGGCGACCAGCTCGGGGTTGGTCTCCCGGATCGCCGTGGAGACCACCACCGTGTCGGCCTCGCCCAGGTACGCGGCGTCGTGCCCGACGAAGACCTTGGCGCCGAGGTCGCCGAGCTGGGCGAGCAGCTCGGAGTCGCGGGCGTCGCTGCCGGACACGGCCATGCCGCGCCGCAGCATGATGCGGGCGATGCCGGACATCCCGGCACCGCCGATCGCGATGAAGTGGACCCTGCCGAGCTCGCCGGCCGGCACGACCTCCCCCGGGTCGATCAGGCTCATCGCGCGGCGCCCGCTTGGCGGACCACGTCGTACACCATCCGGGCGAGCGCGACGTCGGCGTCGCGGCGGCCCATCCGGCCGGCGGCCTCCGACATGTGCGCGACCCGGGCCGGGTCGGCCAGCACCGGCAGCAGGTTCCGGGCGATCCAGTCGGGCGACAGCTCGGCGTTGTCGACGAGCATGCCGCCGCCCGCCGCGACGATCGGCTCGGCGTTGAGGCGCTGCTCGCCGTTGCCGATCGGGAGCGGCACGTACACCGCGGGCAGCGCGACCGCGGCCAGCTCGGCGCAGGTCATCGCGCCCGCGCGGCACATGGCCATGTCGGCGGCGGCGTAGGCGAGGTCCATCCGGTCGCAGTAGGGGATCGTGACGTACTGCGGGCCGCCGGCCGCGGGCTCGGGCTCCTCGGTGTTCTTCGGCCCGACGATGTGCAGCACCTGGATGCCGGCCTGCCGGAAGTAGGGCGCGGAGGCCACCGCGGCCTGGTTCAGCGACCGGGCGCCCTGCGAGCCGCCGAAGATCAGCAGCGTGGGCAGGTCGGGCAGCAGCCCGAAGTAGGAGCGGGCCTTGTCGCCCATCGCGAGCCGGTCCAGGGTGGCGATCTCGCGGCGCAGCGGGATGCCGACGAACGTCGGGTTCGGCAGCGGCGAGTCGGCGTGCGAGACGGCGACGTGCTCGGTGAACCGGGCGCCGAGCTTGTTGGCGAGGCCGGGCTTGGGGTTGGCCTCGTGCACGATGATCGGCACCTTGCGCTTGCGGGCCGCGAGGTAGCCGGGGGTGGCGACGTAGCCGCCGAAGCCGACGAGGATGTCGGCCTGGGCCTGGTCCAGGACGTTCGCCGCCGCGTTGATCGCGCCGCGCAGCCGGCCGGGGACCGACAGCAGCTGCGGGGTCAGCGTGCGCGGCAGCGGCACCGGCGGGATCAGCGCGAGCTCGTAGCCCCGCTGCGGGACGAGACGGGTCTCCAGCCCCCGCTCGGTCCCGAGGCAGACGATCCCGGTGTTCGGGTCGTTGCGGCGCAGCGCGTCGGCGAGGGCCAGGGCGGGCTCGATGTGTCCGGCGGTGCCCCCGCCGGCCAGGACAACCCTCATGCTCGTTGACAACTCCTCAGCGTGGTCGAAAGGGGGGATTTCAACGCCGTGCCAGACCCAGCCAGCTTAGAGCCCTCACGACGGGTCCGGGGCCACGTGCGGAGAGTGCCTGCCGCGCGCCGGGCTCGCGCTTGGCGAACGACAGCAGCATCCCGAGCGCGAACAGCGTCGGGATGAGCGCCGACCCGCCGTAGGACACCAGCGGGAGCGGGATCCCCGTGATGGGCAGGACGGCGATGACGGCGCCGATGTTCACGACCGCCTGCACGACGATCCAGGCGGTGGCGCCCGCGGCGGCGAGCCGGGTGAACGGGTCCTTCACCCGCCGCGCGATCCGCAGCCCGGCGTAGGCGAGCATCCCGAACATGCCGAGGACGACGAGGGTGCCGACCAGGCCGAACTCCTCCCCCACGATCGCGAAGATGAAGTCGGTGTCGGCGTGCGGGAGGTAGTCCCACTTGGCGCGGCCCTCGCCGAGGCCGGTGCCGAACAGGCCGCCGGACGCGAGCGCGTACAGCCCCTGCGTGCCCTGGTAGTTGGTGGTGAGCTTGTTGCCGGACGGGTCGAGGTAGCCGGTGAGGCGCTGCAGCCGGTACGGCTCGACGACGATGAGGATCGACACCAGCAGCGCGACCAGCCCGGCGATGCCGACGAACAGCCGCCCGGGCGCGCCGACAACCCACAGCAGCGCCAGGAAGATGGTGAGGAGCACCAGCGTGGTGCCGAGGTCGCTGCCGAGCATCACCAGCAGGACCAGGACGCCGGCGCCCGGCATCAGCGGGACCAGCAGCGGCCGCCACTCGGTGAGCTGGCCGAGCCGGTCCTTGCGGGCCAGCAGGTCGGCGCCCCAGAGCACGAGGGCGAGCTTGGCGAGCTCGGACGGCTGGATCTGCACCGGCCCGAGGTCGACCCAGCGGGTGGCGCCGCCCGCGCTGCGGCCGAGCCCGGGGACGAGCACCAGCGCCAGGCAGACGATCGACAGCAGCAGCATCGGGTAGGCGAGGGCGCGGAACGTCTTCACCGGCAGCCGGGACGCCAGCCACATGCCGGGCAGCCCGATCACGACCCACACGGCCTGCTTCTGGAACAGCGTGTACGCCGAACCGGTCGCCTGGAGCTGCTTCACGCTGGAGGCCGACAGCACCATCGTCAGCCCGAGCGCGAGCAGCATCATCGAGCAGCCCAGCACCAGGTAGTAGGAGGTGAGGGGCCGGTCGAGCAGCCCGACGGCGGCGACCACCTGCTCCCGTGGCCCCGGCCGCCGGCCGCCCTCCTCCTCGGCCGCGGCGGTCACGGCTACCGGGCGTCCCCGGAGCCGGGGGCCGCGGCCAGGCGCTCCACGGCCGCGATGAAGGCGTCCCCGCGGGCCGGGTAGTTGGCGAACATGTCGAAGGACGCCCCGACGGGCGCGAGGAGCACGGTGTCTCCCGGGCGGGCGAGGGCTGCGGCTTCGCTGACGACGCGTTCCATGGCCCCAGTGTCGGTGTCGGAGACGTCGACGACCGGGACATCCGGGGCGTGTCGCGCGAGTGCCTCCGCGAGCCGGTGCCGGTCGCGCCCCATCAGCACGGCGCCGCGCAGCCGCCCGGCGCACGAACGCACCAGGTCGTCGACGTCCAGCCCCTTGAGGAGCCCGCCGGCGATCCACACGACGGGCTCGTAGGCGGCGAGGGACGCGGCGGCGGCGTGCGGCTGGGTCGCCTTGGAGTCGTTGACGTAGGCGACGCCGGCGACGTCCGCGACGTGCTGGATGCGGTGCGGGTCGGGGACGAACGAGCGCAGCCCCTCGCGGACGGCCTCGGGCGGCACCCCGAACGCGCGGGCCAGCGCGGCGGCGGCCAGCGCGTTCGCGACGTTGTGCGGCGCGTACGGGCGGACGTCGGCGAGCGCGGCCAGTTCGGCGGCGCTGCCGGCCGGGTCGTCGGTGAAGGCCCGGTCGACGAGGAGGTCCTCGACGACGCCGAGCTCGCCGGGCCGCGGCACCCGCAGCGTGAACCCGGCCCGCCGCTCGACGCCCTCGGCGCGTTCGGCGAGCGCCGCGGACGTGTCGTCGTCGGCGTTGTAGACCGCGGTGCCGCAGCCCGCGTAGATCTTGCCCTTGGCACCGACATAGGCGTCCATGGAGCCGTGCCAGTCGAGGTGGTCGGGGGCCACGTTCAGCACCACCGCCGCCCGCGGCGCGAGCGAGCTGGACCAGTGCAGCTGGTAGCTCGACAGCTCCACCGCCAGCACGTCGTACGGCTCGCTGTGCCCTTCCTGGGAGGGCGCCCCCCCAGACCCCCCGGAACCCCCTATGGCTTCGACGATCGGCGTCCCGACGTTGCCCACCGCGAGGGCCTTGTGGCCGGCGGCGGTGAGCATGCAGGCCAGCATGCGGACGACGGTCGTCTTGCCGTCCGTCCCCGTGATGGCCAGCCACGGCGCCGCGTCCGGCCCGCGCAGCCGCCAGGCGAGCTCGACCTCGCCGATGATCTCGATGCCCGCGGCGGCGGCCGCGGCGAGCAGCGGCGTGTCCGGCCGCCAGCCCGGCGAGGTCACGACCAGGCCGGTGCCCTCGGGGAGGCTCTCGCCGTCGCCGAGCCGGACGGCGACCCCGCATGCCGCCAGCTCGGCGGCGTGCCCGCGCTGCTCGTCGCCGTCGCGGGCGTCCACGACGGTGACGCGGGCGCCGCGCCCGGCCAGGACGCGGGCGGCGGCCCGGCCGGACACGCCGAGCCCCGCCACGCACACGGACAGGCCGTCCCAGGGCTGGTTCACTTCTTCGGCATCCATTCCAGGTAGAACAGGCCGAGCCCGGCCGCGGTGAACAGCGCGGACATCAGCCAGAACCGCACGACGATCGTGGTCTCGGCCCAGCCGGACAGCTCGAAGTGGTGCTGCAGCGGGGCCATCTTGAACACGCGCTTCCCGGTCATCTTGAACCCGCCGACCTGGATCATCACCGACAGGGTGATCATCACGATCAGCCCGCACAGGATGGCGAGCAGGAACTGGGTGCGGGTCAGGATCGCCAGGCCGACCAGCACGCCGCCGAGGGCCAGCGAGCCGGTGTCGCCCATGAAGATCTTCGCGGGCGGGGCGTTCCACCACAGGAAGCCGAACACGCCGCCGAGCACGGCCGCGGCGACCACCGCGAGGTCGAGGGGGTCGCGGACGCTGTAGCAGTTGGGGGCGAGGGCGGCGGCGCAGCTGTTGCGCAGCTGCCAGTTGCCGATGATCACGTAGGCGGCGAGCACCATGCCGGCCGGGCCGGCGGCGAGGCCGTCCAGCCCGTCGGTGAGGTTCACGCCGTTGGACATCGCCGCGATGAGCAGCAGCGCCCAGATCACGAAGAGGTACGGGCCGATCGAGGGGCCGAAGTCGCGCAGGAAGGACAGGTGGGGGTCGGCGGGGGTGATGTCGTAGCCGTTGGGGAAGTTCAGCGACGCGATCGCGAACACGACGCCGACCAGGATGATGCCGATCATCTTGGCGCTGCTGCGCAGGCCGAGGCTGCGCTGCTTGAACACCTTGATGTAGTCGTCCACGAACCCGACGAGGCCGAGGCCCGTCATCAGGAACAGCACCAGGACGCCGGAGATCGTCGGTTCCTCCCCGGTGGCCAGGTGCGCCACGGCGTAGCCGACGAGCGCGCCGACGATGAAGACCGTCCCGCCCATCGAGGGGGTGCCGCGCTTCTTCAGGTGCGCCTCCGGGCCGTCGTCCCGGATCATCTGGCCGTAGCCGAGCCGGTTGACGATCCGGATCCACACCGGTGTGCCGACCACCACGAAGACGAGCGCCACGCCCGCGGCGATGATGATGTTGGTCATCGGGCGTCCTCCGCGAGGAGCGCCTCGGCGACCCGTTCCAGTCCCGCCACGCGAGAGCCCTTCACCAGTACGACGTCCCGCGGCCCGAGCCGCTCGCTGAGCGCGGCGACCGCCGCGCCGACGTCATCCACCTGCACGCACTCTCCCGTCCATGACGCCACCTGCGCGGCCCCTTCGGCCATCGCCGCCGCGTTCGCGCCGACGACGATGAGCCCGGCGATCCCGCTGCGCGCGACATGCTGCCCGATCTTGGCATGTTCCGCCACGGCGGAGTCGCCGAGTTCGGCCATCTCCCCCAGCACCGCGTGGGCGCGGCGCCCGCGGGCCATGTGCACGAGCACGTCGAGGGCGGCGCGCACCGAGTCGGGGTTGGCGTTGTAGGCGTCGTTCACCACGGTCACCCCGTCGGCCCGCTCGGTGACCTCCATCCGCCACCGGCTGGCGGGCACCGCCGCCGACAGCGCGCCGGCGACCGCCTCCACCGGCAGGCCCGCCGCGCGCGCGGCGGCGGCCGCGGCGAGCGCGTTCGGGACGGCGTGCGCCCCGTGCAGGCGCAGCGCGACCGGCGCCGAGCCCTCCGGGGTGACGAGGGTGAACCGGCCCCGGCCCCGCTCGTCGAGCGTCTCGTCCGCCGCCCGGACCACCGCGTCCGGCGCGCGGCCGAACGTCACGACCTCGCCGCGGGTGCGGGACGCCATCGCGGCGACCAGCGGGTCGTCGGCGTTGAGCACGGCGGTCCCGCCCGGCGGCACCGCCTCCACGATCTCGCCCTTGGCGCGGGCGATGTTCTCCCGGCTCCCGAACTCCCCGACGTGCGCGGTGCCCACGTTCAGCACCACGCCGACGTCGGGCCGCGCGATACCGGTCAGGTAGGCGATGTGGCCGATCCCCCGCGCGCCCATCTCCAGGACGAGGTGGCGGGTCGCGGCGTCCGCGCGCAGCACGGTGAGCGGCAGCCCGATCTCGTTGTTGAACGAGCCCGGCGGGTGCACGGTCGGCCCGGCGCGGCTCACCAGGTGCGCGATGAGGTCCTTGGTGGAGGTCTTGCCCGCCGACCCGGTCACCGCGAAGACGGTCGCGTCCGGCAGCCGCTCCAGCAGGCCGCGGGCCAGCCGGCCGAGCGCCTCCCGGACATCGGGCACGACCACGCACGGCCCGTCGACGGCGCGCTGGGAGAGCACCCCCGCCGCACCGGCGGCCAGCGCCCCGGCCGCGAAGTCGTGCCCGTCCGCGCGCTCGCCCTTGAACGCGGCGAACAGCGCCCCGGGCTCCACGGCGCGCGAGTCGATGACGACGGGACCGCTCACCACGACGTCCGGGGGCCCGTGCACGGTCCCTCCCGTGATCTCCGCGATCGTCGCCAGCGGAAGTGGGATCACGCCTGCGTCCCGTCCCCTCTAGTCCCTTGTGTACGGCCGGCGGGCGCCCGGTGCCGGAGCGCCGCGCGGACGACCTCGCGGTCGTCGAACGGATGCACCTCGCCCGCCACGCTCTGCCCCTGCTCGTGGCCCTTGCCCGCGACGACGAGGACGTCGCCGCGCCGGGCCCGCCCGACGGCCAGCCCGATCGCGGCGGCGCGGTCGGGCTCCACGACGATGTGCGCGCGCTCGGGCTGCGCCACCTTGAGCCCGCCCTCGACCATAGCGGCGAGGATCGCGAGCGGATCTTCCGACCTCGGGTTGTCGTTGGTGAAGTACGCCGCGTCGGCGAGCCGCGCGGCGGCCTCGCCCATGAGCGGCCGCTTGCCGCGGTCGCGGTCGCCGCCGCAGCCGAGCACCACCGTGAGGCGGCCCTCGGTGACGGGCCGCAGCGCGTTCAGCACGGCCTCGACCGCGCCGGGCTTGTGGGAGTAGTCGACCAGGGCGACGAACTCCTGGCCCTCGTCGACGCGCTCCAGCCGGCCGGGCACGCCGGGCAGCGACGCGACCCCGCGCACGGCGGCCTGCAGCGGGATGCCCGCCTCGACCAGCGCGACGATCGCGGCGAGCGCGTTGGCGACGTTGAACGGCCCGGCGAGCCGGACCTCGGCGTCCGCCTCGATGCCGCCCGGCCCGACGACGCGGAACACGCTGCCGTCGGCGCCGACGCGCACGTGCTCGGCCCGCCAGTCGGCCGCCGGGTCCCCGGACGCCGAGAACGTCGTCGTCGGCACGGTGGCGATCTCCAGCAGCTCCCGGCCGTAGTGGTCGTCCAGGTTGACCACGCCGACGCGCGAGTACTCCGGCGTGAACAGCCGGGCCTTCGCGAGGAAGTAGTCCCGCATGGTCGGGTGGTAGTCGAGGTGGTCCTGGGAGAGGTTCGTGAACACCGCGACCTCGTAGCGGGCGCCGCCGACGCGGCCCTGCACGAGCGCGTGGCTGGACACCTCCATCGCGGCGGCGCCGACGCCGCGCTCGCGCATCATCGCCAGCAGCGCGTGCAGGTCGGTCGCCTCCGGGGTGGTCAGCGCGCTCGGCACCCGCTCGCCGCCCACCCGGATCTCGACGCCGCCGACCAGGCCCGTCTCGATCCCGGCCGCGCGCAGCCCCGCGTCGACCAGGAACACGGTGGTGGTCTTGCCGCTGGTGCCGGTGACGCCGATGAGCGTGATGTCGTGCCCCGGCTCGCCGTACGCCCACGAGGCGGCGTCGCCCAGCCGGGCGCGGACGTCCGGCACCACCAGCACCGGCAGGCCCGTCGCCGCCGCCCGGTCGCGGCCGGCGCCGTCGGTGAGGATCGCGGCCGCGCCCGCGTCGGCGGCCTGGCCGGAGAACTGGGCGCCGTGGGCGCGCGCGCCGGGCAGCGCCGCGTAGACGTCGCCGGGCCGCACCGCCCGCGAGTCGTGCGTGATCCCCGTGGCCGACGCTCCGTCCCCGCCGTCCCATTCGATCCCGAGAAGCTCCGCGAGCCCGCTCAGCGGACGGGCCGGATTGGTGGTCGGACGCATGGCTGTTCTTTCGGTGCGAGCGAAACGGGACTGGTGGTACACGGGTGGTGGACTCACAGGCGAGGAGGGTACTCGCTGCGGTCAGTCTCCGGCGTAGATCTGCGTGATCGGCGGTCGGCTCCCCGTCGGCGGGATCTTCTCGGACTGCAGGGCGAAGCTCATCACGTCCTTGAAGACCGGCGCGGCCACATCGCCACCATAGTGGCTGCCCCGCTTCGGATCCTGCAGGACGACCTGGACGACGAGCCGCGGATCGTCCGCCGGGGCGAACCCCGCGAACGACGCGGTGTAGCCGCCGCCGTCGTAGCAGCCGCAGCGCGGGTTGACGATCTCGGCGGTGCCGGTCTTGCCGGCGACGCGGTAGCCCTTGATCTGGGCCTTGGGGGCGGTGCCCTCGTCGGTGGTGACGCCCTCCAGCATGTCGCTGATCTGGCGCGCCGTCCGCTCGCTGATCACCTGCTTGCGCGGCGGCGCGGGCGCCGCGGTGAACCGGTCGTCCTCGCCGACCGTCCCCGCGACCAGGGACGGCGCGACGCGGACGCCGCCGTTGGCGATCGTCGCGTAGACGCTCGCCATCTGCACCGCGTTCACCGAGACCGTCTGCCCGAACGCGATCGGGTAGCGGTCGGTGCCCGACCACTTGTTCGGCGGGGTCAGCAGGCCGGGCGTCTCGCCGGGCAGCGGCAGGCCGGTCTTGCGGCCGAACCCGAAGTCGCGCAGCGTCCCGTAGAGCTGCTGCGAGGTGATGCTCTCGCTCGCCATGATGGTGCCGACGTTGCTCGACTTGGCCAGCACCCCGGCGAAGGTGAGCCGCTCCGGCGCGTGCGGGTGCGAGTCGTGGAACACGACGTCGTACTTCTTGATCTTGTCGGGGACGGTGTAGGGCGTCTGCGGGGTGACGCCGCCGTGCTCCATGACGGCGGCGGCCGTGACGACCTTGCCGGTGCTGCCCGGCTCGTAGGCGTCCTGCACCAGCGGGCTGCCCCACCGGGACCGGTCGGAGTCGGCGTAGTGGTTCGGGTCGAACCCGGGCGCCGACGCCATCGCCAGCAGCCGCCCGGTGCGCGGGTCCATGACGATCACGCTGCCGCCGGCGGCCCTGCTGGCCTTCACCTGCTTCTCGATGGCCTCCTGCGCCATGAACTGCAGGTCGCGCTGCAGCGTGAGCCGGACGCCGCGGCCGGGCACGGAGGGACGCTTCTGGTCCTCGCCCATGGGGATGTGCTGGCCCTCCAGGCTGATCTCCACGCGCTGCCAGCCCGCGCGCCCGGCGAGCACGTCGTTCAGCGAGCTCTCCAGCCCCGCGGCGCCCTTCCCCGTGTCGTTCACGAACCCTATGACGCTGGCGGCCAGCGAATCGTTGGGGTATTCGCGGCGGTATTCCGGAAGTGTGCCGATACCCGGCAGGTCCCACGACATGATGAGCCGGGCCTGGTCGGGCCGGACGCCGTGCGCCAGGTCCACGAACTGGGTGTCGGGCCTGCTGATCTGCTTCAGCAGCGTCGCCGGGTTCAGGCCGAGCGTCGGGGCGAGCGCGTTCACGATCTTCTGCCGCTTCGCCGCCTCGATCAGCGACGGGTCGGCGTAGATCTTGCGCGCCTCCAGCGTCATCGCGAGGGGATGGCCCTGCGCGTCGGTGATGTCGCCGCGGACGGCGGGCAGCTCGATCTTGTGCATCCGCTGCCGCATCGCCTCCTCGGTGTACTTCCCCGACTCGATCGTCTGCAGCTGGACCAGGCGCCCGGCGAACAGCGACAGCAGGAACGCCACGGCGAGCAGGCCCACGTTGAGGCGCTTCATCGGGTCGCGGCGGTTGAACGGCACGCGCGGGCGCGGCCCCCGGCCCGGCGGCCGCGGTCCCGAGCCGCCGGGGCGCGGCCCGCCGGGGCGCCCGCCCCGGGCCGTCAGCGCGCCGCCCTTGCCGGGCGCGCCGCCGGCGGGCGGCTTCCCGCGTGCGGGCCTGGTCGCCGCCGCCTGCGGCGCCTCCGCCCGCGACGCGGCCTTGCGCCCGGCCGCCTTACCGCCACTCGCCTTGCCCCCACTCGCCTTACCGCCAGCACCCTGGCCGCCAGCACCCTTGGCACCAGCGCCCTTGCCTCCAGCGCCCTTCGCACCGACGCCCTTGCGGGCGGCACCGCTGCGCGACGCCTCCTTACGCGAGCTCTCCTTGCGCGGGCTCTCCGTGCGCTGTGTCTCTTTGCGCGCGGGCCCCTTGCGCACGGCGTCCTTACGCGCAGTCTCCTTACGCGCAGTCTCCTTACGCGCGGCTTCCGTGCGTGCGGGTTCCTTGCGCTGGGCGGGGGTCGTGCCGCCGCGCGCGGGACGGCGGGGCGCGCCGCCCTTCTTGCCCGGCCGTCCCGCGCCGTCCGCCCTCCCGCCCGGGGAGCGCGGACCGCCACTCGTCTGGTGCCCGGACGCGCGCGCCGCGCCCGGGCCGCTCTTGTCGTCCCGCCCGGCCGAGCCCCGGGGGGCCCGCCCGTCCGGTCCGCGGCGCCGGCCGGGCGGCGGGCCGGCGGTCCCGGGCCCCGGCCGTTTCGTCACCGCGCCCCCCGCTGCCTCGTCACCGTGCCCCTCGCTCCGCCGTCACCGTGCGCCCCGCTCCCGGACGCGGCCGCGCCCCGTCACGGCGTGCCGCTCCCCGGCCGCGCGCCCGCGCCCGTCCCGGAGCCGGCGGCGGGCCGGACGCCGTCGCCCGGCACCACGGTGCCGGGGACGCCGACGACGCCCGCGGCACCGGCCGACGCGGCGGCCGCGTGCGGGACGGGACGGATCCTGCCGCCGCTCGCCCGGCCGGTCTCGGTGTCGAAGAAGGCCGGGTCCTCGGCCTCCTTCATGCCGAGCGCCTTGGCCTTGCGCGACAGCCCCGCCGGGGAGCCCTCGCGCGCGTTCTCCTCCTCCAGGGCCTGGCGCTGCTGCTGGAGCTGCTTGTTGCTCTGCTGCAGCCGCGTCAGCGTGAACGCGTCCTTGGCGAGGACGGTGTTGAGCAGCAGCAGGCTCACCAGGGCGCCGCCGAGCAGCCCGATGATGAGCAGCACGAACGGCGCCCGCGGCGCGGCCCGGTGGGCCGCCGCCGGGCGGGACCGCACGGCCGCCGGCTTCGTGCTCCTCGCCTTCGCGCCCTTCTCGGCCGCCGTGCGCCCGGCCGTGCTCTTGGGCGCGGTCCTGGCCGGCGCCTTGGCCGGGCTCTTGGGCGGGGCCTCGGGCGCGGGCTTCACGGCCGTCGCCGTGCCGCCCGCCGCCGCGGCCGTCCTCTTCTTCTTGGGCGTCCTAACCGGCGGGCGCCTGCTCGTCGTCGTCATGTCGCCTCCCGGACCCGCTCCGCGGCGCGCAGCCGCACCGATCCGGCCCGTGGGTTGGTCGTGGTCTCCTCGCCGGACGGCACCTCGGCCCCGCGCGTCAGGAGCCGGAACCTCGGCTCGTGCTCGGGCAGCGGGACGGGCAGGTCCGGCGGGGTGGTGTCGGCCGCCTGGGCGGCGAGGACGCGCTTGGTGATGCGGTCCTCGAGGGAGTGGTAGGACAGGACCGCGACCCGGCCGCCGACCGGGAGCGCGTCCAGGGCGGCGGGCAGCGCCCGGCGCCAGATGTCGAGTTCGCCGTTCACCTCGATGCGCAGCGCCTGGAAGGTGCGCTTGGCCGGGTTGCCGCCGGTACGGCGGGTCGCGGCCGGGATGGAGGTGCGGACGAGGTCGGCGAGCCGCCGGGTGCTCTCCAGCGGGGCGCGCTCGCGCTCGCGGACGATCGCCGAGGCGATCCGCTGGGCGAACCGCTCCTCGCCGTACTCGCGCAGGATCCTGGCGAGCTCGGCGGGCGGGTAGCCGTTGACGACCTCGGCCGCGGTGAGGTGCTGGGTGCGGTCCATCCGCATGTCGAGCGGGGCGTCGTAGGAGTAGGCGAAGCCGCGGCCCGCCTCGTCGAGCTGCGGGGAGGACACCCCGAGGTCGAACAGGACGGCGTCCACCGCGGGCGCGCCGAGCCGGCGCAGCACCTCGGGGATGTCGTCGTAGACGGCGTGCTCCAGCGCCACCCGGTCGCCGAACGGGGCGAGCCGGCGGGCGGAGCGCTCCAGCGCGACGGTGTCGCGGTCGAGGCCGATGAGCCGGAGCCGCGGCACGGCCCGAAGCATCGCCTCGGCGTGGCCGCCCATGCCGAGCGTGGCGTCGAGGTAGACGGGGTCGCGGCCGGTGACGGCCGCGGCGGCGGGGGCGAGGATCTCCAGGACGCGGTCGAGCATGACCGGCACATGGCCGCTGCCCGGCCCCGGACCTGCGGCCGGACGGCCGGCGTCCTCGGACGCGTGGTCTCCCACGTCTGCGTGGTCCCCCACGTCCATGGTTCACCCCCTGTACTGCCACCTCGCTCGCGGACTGTGTGGCATCGCCGGACCGGACCGTCCCGTGCCCCCGGCGGCGGCCTCGCCCGGCCAGGTCCCCATCCGCTGCCCTAGAGGAAGATCACCGCGTTTCCGCGGGGGGTCGCCGTCTGGCACCGGGGAAGCTGCGCCAGCTGGCTCGGAGAGCGGCTGGAGACCTGGCCGAACGTGGGCCATAGCCGGTCAACGGACCGACGAGTCTTCGCTCAGAGGATCCCTGGCAACACCTCCTCCGAGACGTCGGAGAACGTCTGCTCCTCCTGCTCCAGGTAGGTCTCCCATGCCTGGGCGTCCCAGATCTCCAGACGGGTGTTGGCCCCGATCACCGCGCAGTCCCGGGTGAGACCCGCGTACTTGCGCAGCGGCGGGGGAATCGTGACGCGTCCCTGCTTGTCCGGTACCTCGTCGGAGGCGCTGGCGAAGAAGACCCGGCTGTAGCCCCGGACCGCCTTCTCCGTGACCGGCGCGGCACGCAGAGCCTCGGTAATCCGCTGGAACTCCGCCATGGGGAAGACGTACAGGCAGCGTTCCTGGCCCTTCGTGATCACCAATCCCCCCGACAGCTCCTCGCGGTACTTCGCCGGCAGGAACAGTCGTCCCTTGTCGTCGAGGCGCGGTGAATGGGTGCCGAGGAACACCGGCCCCACCTCCCCGCGCCGCATGGGGTGCTACCGCCCCCACGGCGCCCCACTCTACTCCACTCTTCCCCACCGTCAACAAGAAAAACACCGTCCGCGAAGGAATTCGGCTCACGAAACCGCAGGTCAGGCGGGGTGGTGCGGAGTGGGGCCCCGCGACCGGCGGTCCGCGCGCCGAACCGGCCCCAGCCGTTCCCGGACGTGTTCTCGCGCGTTCTCCCGGGTGCTGGATGATCGTGGTGGAGCGGAGTGGTGGAGCTGGGTGGTGGAGCAGCGTGGTGGAGCGGGCCGGTGCCCCGCGGGCGGCGTTTGCCGTCCGTCCCGTGGAGCACAATGGGCTCGCGTTCCCCATGAACATCGCGGCGGGGGTTCCGACGACGTACTGTCGGGTGGAACGGCTGAGGAGGGTTTGGTGGCAGTAGGCACGCACGGCGAGTCGTTCATGGAGACCGACCCCCCGGCATCCCACCCCTCCCGGCGCCGCGCCGCGGGCGGCGAGGGGGCGGGCCGCGAGGGGGCGGACCGCGGGCTCGACGGCCTCGCCCACGTCGCGAACAAGATCCGGGACGCGGTGGAGTCGGTGATCGAGGGCAAGCCCTCGGTGGTGCGGCTCGCGCTGACGGTGCTGCTCGCCGAGGGCCACCTGCTGATCGAGGACGTGCCCGGGGTCGGCAAGACGATGCTCGCCAAGGCGCTCGCGCGCTCGGTCGACTGCTCGGTCCGGCGCGTCCAGTTCACCCCGGACCTGCTGCCCAGCGACATCACCGGGGTCAGCGCCTACAACCAGGAGCTGCGCGAGTTCGAGTTCAAGCCGGGCCCGGTGTTCGCCAACATCGTGGTCGGCGACGAGATCAACCGCGCGTCCCCGAAGACGCAGTCGGCGCTGCTGGAGTGCATGGAGGAGCGCCAGGTCACGGTGGACGGCACCACCTACGCGCTGGAGCCGCCGTTCATGGTGATCTCCACGCAGAACCCGGTGGAGATGGAGGGCACCTACCCGCTGCCGGAGGCGCAGCGCGACCGGTTCACCGCCCGCATCTCGATGGGCTACCCGGACGCGGCCGCCGAGCTGGAGATGCTCGACACGCACGGCCAGGCGTCCCCGCTCGACCGGCTCACCCCGGTCGCGCACGCCGCCGACGTCCGCGACCTCATCGAGGTGGTGCGGCGCCAGCACGTCGCGCAGCCGGTGCGGCAGTACGCGGTCGACCTCGTCGCCGCCACCCGCAAGCACCCCGAGCTGCGGCTCGGCGCGTCCCCGCGGGCGACGCTGCACCTGGTGCGGGCCGCGCGGGCGTACGCGGCGCTCGACGACCGCGACTACGTCGTCCCCGACGACGTCCAGGACCTCGCCGTGCCCGTCCTCGCGCACCGGCTGCTGCCGACCGCGGAGGCGCAGGTGGAGCGGCGCCGTCCCGAGCAGGTCGTCGCCGACCTGGTGAAGCGCCTGCCGGTGCCCTCCCCCGGCCGGTGACCGGTGCGACGCGCGCTGGCCGGCCTCACCACGCGCGGGCGGTCCTTCGTGGCCGCCGGCGCGACCGCGATCGTGTGCGCGGTCGTCCTCGGCGAGCGGGACCTGCTGCGGGCCGGGGTGCTCGTGCTGGTGCTGCCGCTGCTGTGCATGCTCGCGGTGTCGCGGACCCGGTACCGGCTGGCGTGCGCGCGGCGGCTCGACCCCGGGCGGCTGCCGGTCGGCCATGAGGCCCGCGTCGACCTGCGGCTGGAGAACGTGTCGCGGCTGCCGAGCGGGCTGCTGATGGTGGAGGACCGGGTCCCCTACGCGCTCGGCGGCCGGGCCCGGTTCGTGCTGGAGCGGATCGAGCCGCACGGCTCCCGCCGGCTCGGCTACCGGATCCGCTCGGACGTGCGCGGGCGCTACCGCGTCGGGCCGCTGACGGTCCGGCTCGCCGACCCGTTCGGGATGGTGGAGCTGGTGCGCTCGTTCAGCCTGTCCGACACGCTGACCGTGACGCCCGCGATCGTGCCGCTGCCGCACAGCCGGCTGTCGGGCGCGTGGACGGGCGGCGGCGACAGCGTCGCCCGCGCGGTGTCGGCGGCGGGCGAGGACGACGCCGCGCCCCGCGAGTACCGGCACGGCGACGACCTGCGCCGCGTGCACTGGCGGTCGACCGCCCGGCACGGGGAGCTGATGGTGCGGCGCGAGGAGCAGCACTTCCAGAGCAGCGGGACGCTGTTCCTGGACACCCGGCGCGGCACGCACTGGGGCGAGGGGATGAGCGGCTCGTTCGAGCAGGCCGTGTCGGCGACCGCGTCGATCGGGGTGCACCTCGTCCGGACGGGGATGAGCCTGCGCTACGTCACCGACGCCGGCGAGGCGCTGCCGGCGACGCGGTCCGAGGGCGCGTTCGAGGGGCTGCTGCTGGACGCGCTCGCCGTGGCGCGCACGTCCAGGGGCGGTTCGCTCGCGGCGGGACTGGCCGCGCTGCGCGGCGCCCCCGGCGGGCAGGGCGGCGGCCGGGAGGGCGACGGGCTGGTCGTCGCGGTGTTCGGCGCGCTGTCGGCGCAGGAGGCCCGGTCGGTCGCGGCGGCGCGGCGCGGCGCCGGCACCCGCGTCGCGGTGCTGGTCGGGGGCGGCCCCGGCCGGGACGCGGAGACGGGCGGCGCGCCGGCGGGCGGCACGGGAACAAGCAGCGCGGAGGCGGGCGCGGCCGGTGCCGGGACCGCCGCGGAACTGCTGCGCGCGGCCGGGTGGCGGGTGCTGTCCGTCCGGTCCGCCGCGGATCTCGCCCACGCGTGGACGACCGCCGGGAAGGCCGGCGAGGACTTCGTCAGGGACGGTTCATGAGGATCCGGATGACGGTCATGGCCGGGCTGGCGACGCTCGCCGGCTCGCTCGGCCTCTACCCGCTGTTCGAGCGGGCCGGCTGGTTCTGGGCGGGGCTCGGCGCGGTGCTCGCGGTCGCCGCCGGCGGGCTGCTGGCCCGGCGGCTGCGGCTGCCCGCGCCGCTGAACCCGGTGTTCGGGCTGGCCGCGCTGCTGCTCTACCTCAACCTCGTCTACGCCGCCGACCGGGCCTGGCTGGGGGTCGTCCCGTCCCCGGAGTCGCTGCGGCACCTCGGCGATCTCGCCGGGGAGGGCTGGCAGGCCGCGAACCGGTACGCGGCGCCGGTCCCGCTGCTGCCCGGCATCGCGATGCTGACCGCCACCGGGATCGGGCTGGTCGCGGTCCTGGTGGACCTGCTCGCCGTCCGGCTGCACCGCACCGCGCCCGCCGGGCTGCCGCTGCTGGCGATGTACAGCGTGCCCGCGGCGGTCCGCGAGGACGGCGTCGGCTGGCTGGCGTTCGGCGTCGGCGCCCTCGGCTTCCTCGGCCTGCTGATGGCCGACGCGCGGGAGAAGGTCGGCGGCTGGGGCCGCGCCGTCGGCACGCACCAGCGGCCCCCGGAGGTCCCGCTCGCCGGGGCGGAGCCGCGTCCCGGCCAGGAGGCGGCGCGGCCCGACGCGGCGGCGCTCGCGATGAGCGGCCGCCGGATCGCGGTCGGCGCGATCGCCGTCGCGGTGCTGCTGCCCGCCGCGGTGCCGGGCCTGCAGCCGCGCGGGGTGTTCGCGGTCGGCGGCGGCAGCGGCCAGGGCACCCGGACCGTGACCACGCCCGACCCGCTCGTCAGCCTGAAGCGGGAGCTGACCCGGCTGGACGACTCGGTCGTCCTCACCTACCGCACCGACGACCCGGAGGGCCCCGACTACCTGCGGCTCTACGCGCTCGACCGGTTCGACGGCGACCGGTGGACCTACAGCCCGCTGAAGAGCAGCGGCAAGGACCGGCTGGTCGCCGGGCAGACGCTCCCGCCGCCGCCGGGGCTGTCCATCGGACGCGTGCACAAGGTGACCACCAGGGTCCACGTGCGGCCCGAGGTCAGGAACATGACGTTCCTGCCGGTGCCGTACGCCCCGACCAGCGTGTCGATCAAGGGCGACTGGCGGGTGCACGCCTCGTCGCTGATGCTCTACTCGCTGCGCGACTCGGCGAGCGGACGCTCCTACACCGTGCAGAGCGTGCACGCCGACCCGACCGCCGCGCAGCTCGCCGCCGCGGGCGGCTACCCCGCCGACGTCGTCGCGCACTACACGGCGGTGCCCAAGAACGTCCCGCAGGAGGTCCGGCGGCTCGCCGAGCAGGTCACCGCGGGTTCGGCGACCGCGCTCACGCAGGCCGTGCGGCTGCAGAAGTGGTTCACCGTCACCGGCGGGTTCAGCTACGACCTGTCCGCGCCGGCGCCGCAGAAGGGCAACGACCTCATCGACTTCCTGCTGCACAGCAAGCGCGGCTACTGCGAGCAGTACGCCGCGTCGATGGCGCTGATGGCCCGGATCCTCGGCATCCCGTCCCGGGTGGCGATGGGCTACACGCCGGGCAGCGAGGTCAGGCCCGGCGAGTGGGTCGTCCGGTCGCGGGACGCGCACGCCTGGCCGGAGCTGTACTTCCAGGGCACCGGGTGGGTGCGGTTCGAGCCGACGCCGTCCGGCGCGGGCGGGCAGGGCACCGCCGTGACGCCGTCCTACAGCCGTCCCGCGGTGAGCACCGGCGGCGGGGCCGACTCGTCGTCCGGGCAGGCGCCGGACTCCGCCGCCGCCGGCGACGAGAGCACCGCCGCGCCCAGCCCCGGCGCCCGGCACCGCGACGACGAGGGCCCCGGCGCCGCGGCCGCCGCGCAGGACGACGAGGAGAGCGGCACCGGCACGGCGCCCTGGGTGGCGGGCACGCTGCTGATCCTGCTGCTGCTGGGCGTCCCGATGGCGCTGCGGATGTTCACCCGCCGCCGCCGCTGGGCCGCCCTCACCCCCTCGTACGCGCCGTCGTCCGGGCCGCCGGCGGCACCGGCGTCCGACCTCCTGTCGCGCCGACGCGCGGGCCGGTCGCGCGAGCCGCGCGCCGGGCGGGCGCCCAAGACCCGGCGGCCGCCCGGCGCCCGGCCCGAGCCGGTCCGTGCGGACGACGGGCCCGACCCGGCGCGGGTGGCCCATACCGCGTGGCAGGAGATGCGCGCCGACGCACTCGACCACGGGCTCGAATGGCGGGCCAGCGACTCCCCGCGCGCCGCCGCGCGCCGGCTCGGCGAGCAGCTCGACCTGGACGGCGCGAGCTCGCGGGCCCTCACCCGCATCGCGCGCGCCGAGGAGCTGGCCCGGTACGCGCACTCCCGCTCCCCCGAGCCGGTGGAGCGGCTGCGCGCCGACGTCGAGACCGTCCGGGAGGCGTTCGCCGCGTCCGTGGGCCGCGGCGCCCGCTGGCGCGCCCGGCTGCTGCCGCCGTCGACGATGGCGCAGGTGCGGACCGTGCTCCACACGGCCACCGACCGCGTCCTGGACGTGACCGCCCGCCTGAACGACCTCCCCACCCGCCTCCGCCGCCGCCACTAGCGCACCCGCAGCCCAACAGAGAACGACCTACCGGCACGGCACCCGCGGTGCGGGAGGGGCGTGGTCTGCGCGGGAGATGCCGGATGCGTGATCGTCCCGGTCGCGCGTGGGTCGGCCACGCGCGGCCGGGACGGTCACGGACGCCGGCTGGCGGTCAGTGCGGCTCCCGGGCGGGCGCCCAAGCGGCCGGGGACTGGGCGTCGCCGTCCCGCGCTCCGCTGCCGCCGTTCAGTCGCCTTCGGTGCGGCGGCGCCAGCGTTCCTCCATGCGTTCCATGAAGCCCGCCTTGGCCGGGCGGGACGAGCGGCCGCCGCTTTGGGCGGGCTCGTTTCCGATGCCGGTCATCCGCTTCCAGCTCGTCAACGCCCAGACGCAGCACACCACCATGAGCAGGAAACCGGTCACGCTGATGGCGATGGTGACGGTGCCCTCGTTGATCACGAGACCGGCCATCAGCGCGCAGACGCCCACGACGAAGCCGAGGGCGGCCTTGATGATCCGGCGCTTGTAGTGGACCTGGGGGTTGGTCGAGCGAACCGCGTGAGCGAACTTCGGATCCTCGGCGTAC
Source organism: Spirillospora sp. NPDC047418 (assembly GCF_040643275.1). NCBI lineage: Bacteria > Bacillati > Actinomycetota > Actinomycetes > Streptosporangiales > Thermomonosporaceae > Spirillospora > Spirillospora sp. NPDC047418. The sequence goes on along the minus strand of NZ_JBEYTW010000012.1, from coordinate 6,234 downwards.
AGAGCCGATTCGATCTGTTCGAGCATGCGCTGCTCGTGCTCAGAGAGCGGCACGGCACCTCCCAACGACAGCTCCGCGACGGGGTCTCCGATGCGGGACGCGAACGTCAACGGTGATATGCCCAGAATACGAGCACTGTCGAGCGTACGAAAGCGAACGGCCCGTCGAGGGCCCGGTGCCGGTCACCCCACCGCCTTCTTTCATTGTCTTCCGTCCCTGCCGTCACGTCCGTCACCATCGGCCGCACGCCGCACCAGGGCGGCGGGGCGGACCGCGCCGCGGCCGAACCGGTGCGCGACCTGGTCCATGGCTCGCTCGGCCTCACGCCAGCCGCGTTCCGGCTCGTCGAAGGCGAGCTGGCGGGGGGCCTCGCCGGCCGGGCCCAGGTTCTCCACCCGTACCCCGACCAGACGGAGTCGTACCCGTTCCAGCCCGGCCGCCTCGTACAGCTCGCAGGCTGTGACATAGATCACACGCGCGAGATCGGTCGGCTCGCTCAGCGTCCGCGCCCGCGTGATCGTCTTGAAGTTCGCCATCCGGAGTTTGACGCTGACCGTCCGGCCCGCGTTCCCGCTCTCGCGGAGGCGCTCGCCGGTCTTCTCCGCCAGCCGCAGCAGCGACCGGCGGATCACCTCGGGGTCGTCCACGTCGGTGTCGAACGTCTCCTCGGCGCCGATGCTCTTGTCGGGCGTGTGCGGGACGACCTCGCGCGGGTCGCGGCCCCACGCCAGCTCGTGCAGGTGCGCGCCCAGCGCGGTGCCCAGCTCGCGCTGGAGCGTGGCCAGGGGCACCTGGGCGAGCTGCCCGACCGTGCGGAGGCCGAGCCGGGCGAGGTGCTCCTCGGTCCGCTCCCCGACGCCCCACAGGGACGCGACGGGCAGCGGGTGCAGGAAGCCGACGGCGCCGTCGGCGGGCACCACGAGCAGCCCGTCGGGCTTGCACCGGGTCGAGGCGAGCTTGGCGATGAACTTGGTGCTCGCGACGCCGACCGAGCAGGTGATGCCCTGCTGGTCGCGGACCTGCTCGCGGATCAGCCGCGCGATCCGGGCGGGCCGGCCGAGCCGCCGCCGGGCGCCCGCCACGTCGAGGAACGCCTCGTCCAGCGACAGGCCCTCGACCAGCGGGGTGACCGAGCGGAAGATCTCGAACACCGCGGCGGACACCCGCGCGTACTTGCCGTGGCTGACCGGCAGCACGACCGCCTGCGGGCACAGCCGCCGCGCCCGCGTCATCGGCATCGCCGAGTGCACGCCGAACGTCCGGGCCTCGTAGGACGCCGCGGACACCACGCCGCGCGGCCCGGCGCCGCCGACGACCACGGGCCGCCCGCGCAGTTCGGGGCGCTCCAGCAGCTCGACGCTGACGAAGAACGCGTCCATGTCCACGTGCAGGACGGCGCAGCCGGTGTCGTCGGCGGGCGGCCCCGGCTGCGGCCCCGGCCGGTGCAGCTGCTGCTTGCGGCTCACGGCGCCACCCGGCGCACAATGCCGCCCGCGCCCACGGCGCTCCCCGGACCCACGGCGTTCCCTGGACCCACGGCGCTAGCCGGCCGGCTTGTCGGCCACCAGGTGCAGCTGGGCGGCCAGGTCCCGCAGGACGGGGTGGACGGCGGCGACCGACTCCAGCGCGATCAGCGCCTCGGCCGAGTCGGAGTCGCCGTCCGGCAGGCCGCCCGGCACCAGGTCGGCGAAGATCCGCACGCCCTGCAGCTCGGCGACCCGCAGCCCGGCGCCGCGGGCCAGCGCCGACAGCGTCTCCCGGGTGAACCGGCGGGGCATCCGGTCGCCCTCGCCCCACCGCCCGGACGGGTCGGTCAGCACCCGCCGGGCGTCGTCGAAGTGCCCGGACACGGCGCGGTGCAGCGCGGCGGCGACCTGCCCGGCGACCAGCACGCTGACCGAGCCGCCCGGCCGGACCACGGAGGTCAGCGCGGCCATCGCCGCGCCCGGCTCGTCGACGAACTCCAGGACGCTGTGGCACAGCACGAGGTCGGCGGCGTCCGGGCCGAGCAGGTCGGGCAGGTCGACGGCGTCGCCCTGCACCGCGCGCACCCGCACCCCCGACTCGGCGGCGCGGCGCTCCAGCGCGGCGAGGGCGTCCGGGTTGGCGTCGACCACGGTGACCCGGTGCCCGAGCTCGGCGAGCGGGACCGCGAACCCGCCAGTGCCGCCGCCGACGTCCACGACGTCGTGCGGGCCGGCCTCGGGGGTGATGCGGGCGAGCACGGTCCGCAGGGCGTCCCACAGGACCGCGCTGCGCACCCTGGTGCCGCCGCGCGCCCGCTTCTGCTGCCGGCCGGTCACGGCCACTCCCCTAACGTCAGTCATCCCGGCCCAGCCTAGCCGCCCGGTGCCCCGCGGCCCGCCCGTTTACAGCGTGAGGGAGGGCTTGAGCTGCTGGAGGCGGGACAGGAGGCCGTTGACGAAGCGGGGGGACTCCTCGGTGGACAGCTCGGTCGCGAGGCCGACCGCCTCGCTGACCGCGACGCCGTCCGGGACGTCGTCCACCCACAGCAGCTCGAACGCGCCCATCCGCAGGATGTTGCGGTCGACGGCGGGCATCCGCTCCAGCGTCCAGCCGGTCGCGTAGGTGGAGATCAGCTCGTCGATGCGCTCCCGGTGCTCCTGGACGCCCTCGATCAGCCGGACGGCGTGCGGGAACTCGGCGAGCTCGTCCTGGTTCGGGCGGCCGCGCGCCGCGAGCACCGCCGCCGGCTCCTCCTCGCGCAGCTCGGCGGCGAACAGGATGTCGAGCGCGAGTTTCCTGGCCTTGGTGCGTGCCGCCATCTCAGGCGCGGCCGAGGTACTCGCCGGAGCGGGTGTCGACCTTGACTTTCTCGCCGGTGGTGATGAACAGCGGCACCTGGATCTGCGCGCCGGTCTCCAGGGTGGCGGGCTTGCTGCCGCCGGTCGAGCGGTCGCCCTGCAGGCCGGGCTCGGTCTCGGTGATCTCCAGCACGACGGCGGCGGGCAGCTCGACGTACAGCGGGTTGTCGTTGTTGAAGGCGATCACCGCGTTCTGCTCGGGGAGCAGGTAGTCCGCGGCGCCGCCGACGACGGCCGCCGGGATGTGCGGCTGGTCGTAGGTCTCGGTGTCCATGAAGACGAAGTCCTCGCCCTCGCGGTAGAGGTACTGCATCTCGCGCTTGTCGACGCTCGCCACTTCGACCTTGGTGCCGGCGTTGAAGGTCTTGTCGACGACCTTCCCGGACAGCACGTTCTTGATCTTGGTGCGGACGAACGCGCCGCCCTTGCCTGGCTTGACGTGCTGGAACTCCAGGACGGTCCACAGCTGGCCGTCGAGGTTCAGCGTCATGCCGTTCTTCAGGTCGTTCGTCGTCGCCACTGGCTGTTCTCCCGGTCGCGGGCCCGCGCGCCTAGAGGACGAGCAGGTCCTTGGTCGTGGTGGTGAGGAGCTCCGGGCCGTCCGCGCGGACCACGAACGTGTCCTCGATGCGGACGCCGCCCCGGCCGGTGAGGTAGACCCCAGGCTCCGCTGTGATCGGAACTCGATCCATCAGCTTACCGGTCTCCTCGTACCCCATGAGCGGCGCTTCGTGGATCTCCAGCCCGACGCCGTGCCCGAGCCCGTGCGGGAACGCCTCGCCGTGGCCCGCGTCGGCGATGATCCGGCGGGCGGCGGCGTCGACGTCCTTGGTCACCGCGCCGGGCACGGCGGCGTCCAGCGCGGCCCGCTGCGCCCGGTGGACGAGGCCGTACAGGTCGCGCTGCCAGCCGGCGGGCTCGCCGATCGCGACGGTGCGGGTCATGTCGGCGTGGTAGCCGCCGTACAGGGCGCCGAAGTCCATGGTGACGAGGTCGCCGGCCTGCAGCTCGCGGCCGCCGGGGTGGTGGTGCGGGACGGCGCCGTTCGGGCCGGCGGCGATGATCGACTCGAACGCCGGCCGCGCGGCCCCGAAGTCCACCATGGCGCGTTCGAGCGCGACCGCGACGGCCCGCTCGGTGACGCCGGCGCGGATCTCGGGGAGGACGGCCTCGAACGCCCGGTCGGTGATCGCGCACGCCTCGCGCAGGAGCGCGATCTCCGCCTCGTCCTTGACCATGCGCAGTTCCTCGACGGGGCGGCCGAGCGGCGCGAGCTCGACCGGCCGGTCCAGGCCGGCGGCCTGCCCGGCGAGCGCGGTGTGCTGCTCGACGGTCAGGTCGTGGGCCTCGAAGCCGAGCCGGCCGCGGCCGTCGCCGGCCGCCCGCGCCAGCAGCACGGCGGCGACCTGCCGGTCGACGATGACGGGCAGTTCCGGGCAGACCTCGGCGGCCATGCCGGCGTACCGGCCGTCGGTCGCGAGGACGGCCGGACCGTCGGCCGGGACGAGCAGCGCCGCGCGGGAGCTGTCGAGCCCGGTCAGGTAACGGACGTTGACGAGCCGGGTCACCAGCAGCGCGCCGGCGTCCCGCGCGGCGACGAGCGCGGCGAGCCGGCCGCGCCGCGCGATGTGCTTCTCCCCCATGCCCAGGACTCTAGATGATCGCCGGAACGGGGCGGGGAGGCCGTCTCGACACGGTCACAAAACATGAAGAACCCTCGACTTCGGGTCGAGAGCGGGCCTAGCGTGAGCTGCCGTGTGATCTTCCCCAGGAGGGATTCCCCTTGACCCGAGTCAGCCGCCGCAGACTGCTCGGCACGGGCGCGCTCACCGCCGCCGGAGCCGTCGCCTCCGCCGCCGCGGCGCCGTCCGCCGCCGCCCGCACCGCGCCGGTCAGCACCGACGTGGTGATCGTCGGGGCCGGCCTGTCCGGTCTCACCGCCGCGCGCGACCTGATCGCCGCCGGCCGGTCCGTGCTCGTCCTGGAGGCCCGGGAGCGGCCCGGCGGGCGCGTGTACGGGCTGCCGCTCGGCGACGGCACCACCAGCGAGGGCGGCGCCGAGTTCATCGGCCCGACGCAGGATCGGATCGCGGCGCTCGCCAAGGACATGGGCGTCGCGACGTTCAAGACCTACAACGAGGGCAAGAACGTCTACTACCGCAACGGCAAGCGGTCCCTGTACGCCACCGACGGGCTGCTCGGCGCGGTCCCGCCGGACTGGGGCGTGATCGACCTGGAGCTGGCGCTGCTCAAGCTCGGCGGCATGATCGGGGACGTGCCGGTCGGCGAGCCGTGGAAGGCGGCGAAGGCCGAGGAGTGGGACGCCCAGACGTTCCACACCTGGTCGCGCTCCAACTCGCTGAGCAGCGGCGCGCGGTTCCTGATGGACGCGTTCGCCTCCTCGACGCTGTCGATGCGCTCGCAGGAGATCTCGCTGCTGTACCTGCTGAACTACGCGGCCTCGGCGGGCAACGAGAGCACCCCGGGGACGGTCGACCGGCTGATCAACACCAAGGACGGCGCGCAGGAGTCCCGGTTCGTGGGCGGCTCGCAGGAGGTGCCCGTCCGGCTGGCCGCGCGGCTCGGCGACGTCATCCGGTACAACACGCCGGTGCGGTCGATCGCGACCGGCGCGGGCGGCGTCACCGTCACCGCGGACGGGCTCACAGTGACGGCCGGGCGGGTCGTCGTCGCGATGTCCCCGGCGATCGCGAACAGGATCGACTACTCGCCGGCGCTGCCGGCGAACCGGGCGCAGCTGATGCAGCGCTACCCGATGGGGTCGATCGCCAAGTTCGTCGGCGTCTACGACACGCCGTTCTGGCGGGCGGACGGCCTGACCGGTCAGGCGGTCGCCGACAGCGGCGCGATCGACGCGACGTTCGACAACAGCCCGCCGGACGGGTCGCGCGGCATCCTGATGGGGTTCATGAACCAGGCGAACATCCGCAGGCTGGACGGCGCGTCCGCGGACGACGTCCGGGCCGCGGGCCTCGACTCGTTCACCAGGCTGTTCGGCGACAAGGCCGCGAGCCCGCGGATCACGGCGTTCCAGCGCTGGGACAACGAGATGTGGAGCGGCGGCGGCCCGGTCGGCGTCGCCCCGCCCGGCGCGCTGACCGCGTTCGGCCCGGCGCTGCGCGCCCCGTGCGGCCCGATCCACTGGGCGGGCACAGAGACGTCCGACTACTGGACGGGCTACATGGACGGCGCCGTCCGCTCCGGCGAGCGCGTCGCCAAAGAGGTCCACGCCGCCCTCTGATCCGTTGATCTGCGGCGTGTTGTTGTTATGGCGGGCCGGATAACAACAACAGCCAGCCTGCGGAGGGGCAGACCGGGGTCGAGGCCGTACTCGTCGCGCAGGATCGCCCGGCCCCGCTGAGCGGCCGCCAGCGCCTCCGCCTGGCGT